>CAZNGJ010000053.1:0-16314 GCA_964572615.1 uncultured Bacteroides sp. | reverse complement strand
CTGCAGGACATCCGCTCGACCATCATCCCCGCCATCGCTATCCCGGTGGCTCTTATCGGTACGTTCTTCGTGATGAACCTCATCGGGTTCTCTATCAACCTGATCACCCTGTCGGCACTCGTGCTGGCCATCGCTATCGTGGTCGACGACGCCATTGTGGTGGTCGAGGCTGTCCACGCCAAATTGGACGAAGGATATGCCTCGGCCCGACGCGCCTCGATCGACGCAATGCGCGAAATCTCGGGCGCCCTTATCTCGATTACGCTGGTCATGATGCTGGTGTTCATCCCCGTATCGTTCATGCCCGGTACTGCCGGTGTGTTCTACCGCCAGTTCGGTCTTACCATGGCCATCGCCATCTTCTTCTCGGCTATCAACGCCTTGACACTGTCGCCGGCGCTGTGCGCAGTGTTCCTCAAGGGCCACGACAACACCAAGAGCCTTAAGGAACGCCTCGGCGACGCTTATTCGGAGGCCGGCAAGGTCGTTGTGCAGCAGACGAAGCGTCGTCTGTCTGTCAACCTCCCCCCGCTGGTAACCGCAGTATTCCTTGTTGCGACCATCTACTTCCTCATTGCCGGCGGCTGGTACGGCGGCGGTGTGATCTGGAAGACCATCGTGTCGTGGGCATGTGCCGTCATCACAGTGCTCGGCATCTTCTCGCCCCGCTTCCACAAAGGCTTCGAGACCGGTTTCGGTCGCCTGATGCGCGTCTACAAGGCCACTATCGGCTTCTTCTGTAACAGCAAGTTCGGCCGCGTGTGGGCATTCGTTGCAGTGGCCGTCAGCATCGCCGTGCTCGTCATCCTGATGCGCACCACCCCCTCAGGCCTTGTACCCAACGAAGACACCGGTACATTGTTCTGTATGGTCAACATGCCTGCCGGCTCGACCCAGGAGCGTACAGCCGAAACCCTCGACAAGGTTGAGGAAATCATTATGGCCAACCCCGCTGTGGCTCAGTGTCAGATGATCAATGGTTACAGCTTCATCGCCGGCCAGGGCCCGACATACGGTACGTTTATCGTTAAGTTGCGCCCCTGGGACGACCGCGATGAGTCGGAGGCTTCCGACAAGGTAGTGCAGCAGCTGACACAGGCTATGACACAGGTGAAAACCGGTATCGTGGCTATCTTCGCTCCACCTATGATTACCGGTTACTCGATGACCAACGGTTTCGAACTCAAGATGCAGGACAAGACCGGTGGCGACATCAACAAGTTCTTCGGCGTGGTACAGAACTTCCTGGGCGAACTGCTCAAACAGCCCGAAATCGGCCAGGCATACACCACGTTCAACCCCACCTTCCCGATGTACGAAATCGACATCGATGTGCCCAAGGCCAAGCAGGCAGGTATCTCGCCCAGCACCATCCTGTCGACCCTGCAAGGCTACTACGGCTCAATGTACGTGTCCAACTTCAACCGTTTTGGCAAGATCTACCGCGTTATGATGCAGGCTCAGACCGACTCGCGCGCCAGCGAGGAAACCCTCAACAAGATCAAGGTGCGTAACTCGGCCGGCGAGATGGCTCCCATTACCAACTTCATGACCATGAAGAAGATCTATGGCCCCGACTTGCTGAACCGATTCAATATGTACACTTCGATATCGGTGACCGGTGCTCCGGCTCCCGGCTATTCGTCGGGTCAAGCCATTGCCGCCATCGAACGCGTGGCCAAGACAGCGCTACCCCAGGGTTACGGCTTCGAATATGCCGGTATGACCCGCGAAGAAGGTAAGAGCGGCTCGGGCTCGTCGACCGCCATCATCTTCGGACTGTGTCTGCTGTTCGTCTATCTGCTGCTGTCGGCCCAATACGAGAGCTATGTGCTCCCGCTGGCCGTTATCCTGTCGATACCGTTCGGTCTGATGGGTACGTTCATCTTCGCCGACATCGAAGGCCTCAGCAACAATATTTACCTGCAGATCGCCATGATCATGCTGATCGGTCTGTTAGCCAAGAACGCTATCCTTATCGTTGAGTTCGCGCTCGAACGTCGCCACACGGGTATGTCGATTCTCAAGGCCGGTATTGCCGGTGCTGCAGCCCGTCTGCGTCCTATCCTGATGACTTCGCTGGCTCTCATCATCGGCCTAATGCCCATGATGTTCGCTCACGGCGTAGGCGCCAACGGTAACCGCGCCCTCGGTGCCGGATCGATAGGCGGTATGCTTATCGGTATGATTCTCCAGGTAATCTTCGTGCCGGCACTGTTTATCGTCTTCCAGCACCTGCAGGAGAAGATCACACCCCTCAAGTGGAATGACGAGGAGCCCGGCGGTACCATCAACAACGAAATCGAACAGTTTAACCCCGGTCGCAGCGACGACTGATCACGTCAATATATACGTAATCAAATGAAATCCAACACTATAATAAAATCGGCCGCCGCTGCCATCGCTATCACGCTGATGACATCGTGCGGTATATACAAGAAGTACGAAACGCCCACCGATACGGCAATGACCAAGGCCTACGTCGAGGCTCGCGAAAACGCGGCCGCCGACTCGACCGCCTTCGGCAACCTGAAATGGGAGTCGGTGTTCACCGACCCCGTGCTGGTCGACTATATCAACCGAGCACTGGCCAACAACATCAGCCTTAAGGATGCCCGCCTCAACGTCGACCTGGCCCGCACGCAGCTGAAGGGAGCCAAGCTGGCCTTCTTCCCCTCGGTAGCCCTGGCGCCTAACGGAGCCGGAGCCTCGTATGCCGGTAACAAGATGAGCTGGTCCTACCAGATACCCGCTTCGGTGTCGTGGGAGGTGGACATCTTCGGCAAACTGCTTAACAGCAAGCGTTCGGCACAGGTAGCCGTAGAGAGCTCCGAAGCATACGCCCAGGCTGTGCGCTCGCAGATCATCTCGGCCGTGGCCAATACCTACTACGCCATTGCCTCGATAGAGAGCCAGTTGGCGTTGTCGCGCAACACCGCCCGTCTGTGGGAGAAGAGCGTCGAGACAATGAAGGACCTGTATAACGCCGGTCGTACCACCAAGGCCGCCGTGGTACAGAGCGACGCCAACTATCAGAGTGTGCTGGCATCGATAACCAACCTCGAAGTTAGCCGTCACGAGTTGAACAACACTATGTCTATACTGCTCGGCACGATGCCCCAGCAGTGGTCGGTGGCTGCCGACGCCACCCTCGAGGTGCCCCGTATGCTCATCCCCGGCGTGCCCATGCAGTATTTGGCCAACCGTCCTGACGTCACCGCTGCCGAGCGTGGTCTGGCTACCGCCTACTACGCCACTAACAGCGCCCGCGCTGCCTTCTACCCCGGTCTGACCATCACGGCCAACGGCGGATTTACCAACCTGCTCGGTTCGATGATCAAGAATCCCGGCGACTGGTTCGTACAGCTGGCCGGCTCATTGGCTGCGCCCCTGTTCTCGCGTGGCCAGAACATTGCTCGCCTCGAGGCCGCAAAGATCGGCCAGAAGCAGGCCATGAACAAATTCGAGTCGACCATACTGTCGGCTGCCTCCGAGGTGTCGGAAGCTCTTACCGTCTACGAAAAGGCAGGCGAGCGCGCCGGATACCTCGACAAACAGGTGGCCGACCTCGAGAAGTCGGTAGAGTACACCAACGACCTGCTCATATATGCCAACGGTACGTATCTCGAGGTGCTCACCGCCCAACAGTCGCTGCTTCAGGCCCAGATGAACCGACTCACATGTCAGCTGGCCCGTGCACAAGCCGTCATCAACCTTTACCAGGCTATGGGTGGCGGACGATAAATAACACAAACAAATCTAACCAAACTCAAATACACCATGATAAGCAAACTCGCCCACGTCGATCCCTCGGCCAAGATAGCCGACGACGTGACCATACATGCATTCGCATACATTGACGCCGATGTCGAGATAGGCTCCGGCTGCGAGATATTCCCGTATGCCTCCATAATCCGCGGTACCCGAATGGGCCGTAACAACAAGGTCTACCAAGGTGCCGTAGTTGGCGCCGACCCCCAGGACTTCCGCTGGAAAGGCGAAAAGACCTATTGCTATATCGGCAATAACAATGTAATACGCGAACAGGTAATTATCAACCGCGGCATCCGATCCGAAGGAGGCACGCGCATAGGCGACGGCTGCTTCATCATGGCCGAGACCCATATCGGGCACGACACCCACATCAAGGGGCGCGTCGTGCTCGGTAACGGTGTCAAGATTGCGGGTAACGTTGACGTTGACGAGTGCACCATTCTGTCGAGCAACGTCGTCCTGCACGAAAATGCCTGCATAGCCAAGTGGGTGTTCGTCAAGGGAGGTTGCCGCATCAGCAGCAACGTGCCTCCGTTTGTTATCATGGCACATAACCCCGTGACCTACTACGGCGTCAACTCGACCATCATGCTCAAGGACGGCAAGTTTACCACCGTCGATGTCGATGACGTGGCCAAGGCTTACCGTCACCTGTATCAGACCGATACATCGACGTTCAACGCCCTGCGACGCATCGAGAGCGACATCGAGGATGGACCCGTTCGCAAGGCAATCGTCGACTTTGTCCGCGCCCACGATATGAAACTGGCCGGAAAGAAGAGCTTGGATTGATATTTAATAATAATTAACACAGTGCAATGTGTGTAATGCGAAAAATGTACATACATTTGCAAAACGATCCGGCTCTTGGCCGAATCGCCGATACAGCTCAGAAACCATAATCAAATTATAAATCAATAAGTTACTTATTACAGTTATGAAGAAACTCTTTATCCTCGCAGCTGTTGTTGTGGCCCTCGGTCTCACATCCTGCTCGAAATCAGCCAAAGATTATATCAACGAACAGAAAGAACTGACCGAACAGCTCCAGCAGGCCACTGCCGACGGTGACACTGCAAAGGCAGACGAAATCACCAAGAAGATGGAAGAACTCGGCAAGGAAGTGGAAAAGCGCATGAAGGAAGATCCCGAATTTGCAAAAGAAATGTTTGGCGAAGCAATGACCATGCTCCAGGAGCAGGGCGCCAACTTCTAAGAAATTGTTTCACATAAATTTTGGTTGCGGCGGTGAGCGCATATTTGCGCAAACCGCCGTTTTTTTGTACCTTTGCGGTATATAACCTAACTCAATCACAAATAGTATGAGCATCATCAAGCCCGGAAAACCCGTAGGACTGTGCTGCGACCACGCAGGCTACCCCCTCAAGGAAATAGTGAAAGGATACCTCGAAAGCATGGACATAGAGGTAGTCGACTTCGGAACCAACAGCGAGGAGTCGTGCGATTACGCTGACTTCGCTCATCCCTGCGGCGCTGCTGTCGAGGCAGGCGAGGTATATCCCGCCATCGCAATGTGTGGCAGCGGTAACGGCATTGCCATGACGCTCAATCATCATCCAGGCGTGCGCGCAGCCTTGTGCTGGGACGTCGAACTGGCACAGTTAGCCCGCGCCCACAACGACGCCAACGTGCTCGTCATGCCCGCGCGCTTTATCGCCCCCGAGAAAGCGCTGGCGATCGTCGACACCTTCCTCGCTACCCCCTTCGAAGGCGGCCGCCACACCCGCCGCATCGCCAAAATCCCCCTCCAATAAACACACTGGAATTAGACCGTTGAGATGTCAAACTACTTCGGCCTTATGTGACAGTGCCGAGGTTTGGGGTTCTTCGTTAAGAGAAACTTCAATGATGGGTGCCCCGATGGCATGCTGGATACCAACGAGGGTTTTAAGCTCGAAATTAATTTTGCCGGATAACAACTTGCTCACCTGCGGAGGTGTCACGCCGAGACGGGTAGCAAGTTCAACCTGTGTCATGCCATTTTGACGCAGGAGCTTTCGAATTTTCAACGCGATGGTTGCCGAGAGCTGAAGCCAATCTGCGTTCTCGGTGCGGTAGTCCATCGCGGCCCTTTCCTCTTGAGTCATGGGGCGGGCTACTGCTTTTAGTTTTTCGACATTGAATTTCATACCTTAATCTTTTAAGTTATAAACAAGAGCGGGTGGGAAAAAGTTGCCTTATAGGTTAATTTTTGGTTTTTGACTTTGCGTTAAGGGCGTCTGTTGATCCGGCTTTATGGGTAGCGGGGAGGGGGATATGGCAATGGTGTTACAATGTGGAGAAAGTGTGTTGAAAGGGTGTTGAAAGTGTTGTGGGGGGCTTGACGGTATGTGCTTTTATTGCTAATTTTGGATGGTCGAAAGAGCGACTGTATGCTGTTTCGATCTCATGACCAATTTTTGAGGTTGCCACGCACCAAAATTACTTAGTATAAAAACCTAAAACTATCCTAACGCCCATACCTTCGCCCTATGGACTTCGTATCAGTTATCATACCCGCATTTAACGCCGAACGCTGGCTGGACGCCACTATGCGCTCGGTGATGGATGCTATTGATGCCGATTGCGAGGTTATTGTCGTTAATGACGGCTCGACTGACAGCACCCATGATATAGCGATGCATTATGCCGATGCCGACCCGCGGGTGAGTGTGCTCGACATCAAGCACGTCGGTCCGTGCGCAGCCCGCAAGGCGGGTTTTGAGGAGAGCCAGGGAGACTATGTGATGTTTGTTGACAGTGACGACTATGTGCCGGCCAACTGTATCCGCGACCAGCGTATGTTGCTCGATTACGGCCCCGACAATGAGGACGGTGCCCGCTCGGAACAACAGGTTACCAAGGGACGCCCGCATATTATAATGGGTAATATCGTGGAGCGATGCGAAAAGGAGAGCAAGATGTTGCTGTCCAGTGGTATTCGCGCCATTACGGGCATGGAGCTCGTGAATGGCATTTTGAATCGCGAGTTGCCCAAGTTTATGGTCGGCCATTTCTTCTCGCGCGAACTTGTCGCCGCTATCGACTGGGACGACAGCCCCATCATCACCCACCATGTGCATTATTATATCATGCTTTCGTTGGCGATGAAACTGCATGAATGGGGTGCTGATGAACGTCATGTGCTCGTAACTCCCGCCATCATTACCTATCACTACCAACGTCGCCCCGGTTCGCAGTCAGGTCTTATGGCATTGACGCCCAAAGGTCTGGAACGCGTGTGGAAGCATGTCAACAAACTCGGTCTGCCCGAACCCGAGTTGACCATCTGGGGTCTGGAAATGTTGCAGCAGGCGTTTGTCGAGCGTGGATTGCCCTTCCCCAACAGCTATTCCGTGGCTGCCGATTTGCGCCGGCGCGCTGCCAAGATAGGCAACCGGATTCCGGCTCGGCTGCGCGAATTGGTTGATTCGCTCGATTCGTCCGCTCACCGTCGCCGAATTGCCTGCCGCCTGGCCCGGACGGGCAGCCTGACATCGGTGTCGCCCCACCTCAGCATAATAGTTGTCTGCAATCATGCTATCAATAAGGTAGCACGCACTGTCGACTCGGTTTTCAAGATGGGCTTCCGCAATATCGAGGTTATTCTGGTCGATCTTGACAATGCCTACGGCGATAGCGTGACTATCAATGAATTGTGTATCCGTTATCCGCGAGTGCGAATTGTCAAGGCCGAAAATACCGACAGTATTTTTGTCGGCGCGAACAAGGGCCTCGAGGCATGCGAGGGGCTGTGCGTGACTTTCATGCGTCCCGGCGACCTGTGCGTGGCCGAAGGCATGTACGATGCCGTAACCCGCATAGACTATGGCGCCGATGTCGTACTGGGTAACTATCGCTACTTCAACAACGTGACTAAGTTGCGCGGGAAGGTCCATACTTACGCCGATCTGCGCTCGACCGAGGAAGCCCGCAACGCTATGCATACAGCTGCCGATACGACCGAAAATGTCTATCATGCCGCAGTCAAGGCTATCGGCGAGGCACGCGACAAAGAGGAAGCTTTCTCAATCTACGGTGTTATGTGGCGCACCGATGTGCTGAAGGAACATGGCTTGGAAGACAGCGATTTCGGCGATATTACGAGACGTGCGCTGAGCCACGCATCAATGCGCCGTCTGTTCGAGCGCCCCATGCGTGTCGTTACGCAGGACCGCAACACGCGCCCGTCATACGAGTACGCTACAGACACGCTGTTCCGTCACGTATTCGACGGCCCCATCACATTCTTTATGTTCTGATCAGACGTGCAGGTTGAACTTGCGCAGCCTCATCAAGGGGTTGTAGCTCAGTTTGGCGTGTCGCAAACCTTCGTCGCCGCAGTCCTCCTCGCGGTTGATGTATCGCACGTCGGGGTGACGACGAATCATCTCGGCTGCAAACAGCTTGTTGATGGTTTCGCCGCTACCGGGTATCTCGTGATTCATCTTTTCGATATGCACATATAGAGTGTCGCCGATGACCTCGCCACACGTGAAGGCGCATATCTCGCCCGACTCGTCGCGAAGCACCGCACCCTCGAAGGGATAGCTGTTGTAGCGGTTGAGCACCTGCGTGCATTGGTCCTTCTCGTAGTCAGCCATGTCGTCGGTCGGTTCATCGGTGCCGTGCATTCCGGTATGGAACAGCAGCACCTCGGGTATCAAGGCGGTGCTGAGTGGCTCGAACTCGTAGTGAGGGTTCTCGGTCATGAAACGGTTGACGTGGTTGCGCTTCTTGCTCATCTTCTTGCCTGTTAGCGTCGCTAAGGTGCGGGCATCGTAGAGGTAGTCGGCCCAGTCGTCGAGTTCCTCAAGGCGACCGTCGACAACACTGAGCAGATAGTCGATACGGTCCTCGGGAATGGCCGAGAAAACGGGACTGATGTCGTAATAGTCGCAGTATTCGCGGATAAGCGCGACGCTCTGTTCGAGCGGCAATGGTCCCACGGGCATCGAGAATGCAGTCAGCGATGGGTCGGTTTCGCTGACACCCTTGATAAACAGTGTGTCGTCGTAGACGCAGTATTCGTAGTCGAAACGGTCTACCCACATGAAGATGCCGCCGATGGTATAGTCGCATGTGCGCGACGAGCCGGTCTGGAGCAGCGAGTTGATCAGGGGCAGTGTATCGAGCGTGATAGGGCGGAACCGCAGCGCAGGGCGGCGGCGACGTCCGGTCTCACTTATTTCGGGAGACGTTGTGGTAATGGTTTTGGCGGTGTCGTTCACATCGGCTGACACCCCGGTAGGGTTGAAATGTGTTTCCATAGTAAAAATAGTTGAAATGTGTTTCCAACGTATAGATAGTTATACTAAAGAAACACTCGCCGTAGCCCGACGGTTCACTGCTGTGGCAGTACGAAGTCGCGTCGCGAAGGGTCGAATACAACGCCGCGGTCAGCGAACACCCGACCCAATCGTTGATTTGTCAAGGGGCTGTCAACCGGTGTGCATGCTATCGGTGGTGTCTCCGTGGGTAGTACCGTTATGACGTTGTCGGCCAGGGCAAGGGCTTGCGGTGTATCATGCGTCGATAGTAGCACTGTGATTCCCCGTTCGCGCACCAACGACGCTATAAGCGTCAGAATCTCAAGCCGGCTTGCGGCGTCGAGGAAGTTGGTGGGCTCATCGAGCAGCATTATGGGGGTCTGTTGGCCAAGTGCCCGGGCTATCATGGCCTTCTGCCGCTCACCGTCGCTTATGTCTGACAGGAATGCGTCGGCTTTGGCAGCTATGCCTGCATCGGTCATGGCGCGGGCCACGATGGCGCGGTCGTCCGCCGATAGTCGACCCGTGAATCCGGTATAGGGGTTACGGCCCATTTCGACCAACTCGCTTACAGTCAGGCCGCCGGCCATGAATCTCTCGGTATATACAAGGCTGAGTGTGCGAGCAAGGCGTCGTCTGCTCAAACGCGTTACGTCGTTGCCATCCAGCAGCACCTTGCCGGCGACCGGATGGAGGTTGCCACCGATGGTATGGAGCAGCGTCGACTTGCCCGAACCATTGGCGCCCACGATGACATTGAGTGTCCCGGCAGCGATGTCGAGCGAGACAGCGTCGAATAACGGGCGTCCCTGATAACCTATCGCAGCATCGTGCAGGCTGATGGCCGGTTGGTTGTGGGTGAGATTGCGCATGGTCAGTTGAAGTAGTTGATACGTCGGCGGTTAAGGATGATGTATATTACGACCGGCACACCGATAATAGGGGTGATGGCATTGACAGGCAGCATGCCCCGGTCGCCGGGGAGCATCGACAGCCAGAGGGTGAGCAGGCCCGTTGCAGCACCGGCGAGCATGGTCGTCGGCAGAAGGACTCGGTGGTTGGATGTGCGCAGCAACAGTCGCGCGATGTGCGGCACTGCCAGGCCTAAGAACCCGATGGGGCCGCAGAAAGCGGTGGACACTGCAACAAGGCAACCCGAGACGGCAAGGATGAGGTTGCGGCTAAGACTTACGTTGGTGCCCACGTTGGCAGCGTAACGTTCGCCCAGCAGCAGGGTGTTGAGCGATTTGGTCAGCAGGAGGGAAACTGCAAGCAAACCCACATTGACCGCGACAAACAGCGCCAGCGAGTCGGTGCCTACACCGCTGAAGTTGCCGAGACCCCAGATGACGTAGCTGTGGACGCCCTCCTGGGTGGCATAGAAATTAAGCAAAGCTATCACCGACGACGTCAGGTAGCTGATCATGATGCCTACAATGAGCAGCATCATCGACGAACGCACCAGAGAGGAAAAGCCGAGCAGCAGGGCCACGACGGCAAATGCTCCTATGGTGGCGCCGATGATGGCACCGGCGGCCGGGGTAAAAAGCGTCGGAAAAGCCAGCATGACAACAGCCACGCCCAGTCCCGCACCGGTACTGACTCCAAGTATCGACGGACCCGCCAGCGGGTTGTTGAATGTGGTCTGGAGCAACAAGCCCGATACGGCAAGCGCGGCGCCTGTAAGGGCCGCAGTGACGGTCATAGGTATGCGCAACTCGGTAATAATATGCGTAAAAGCGGGGCGCGAGGCCTCGCCGCCGGTGAGCACGCCCCATGTATCGGCCGCCGGGATGTCAACCGTACCTGTGAACAGGCATAGCCACGTCAAAGCGACAGTGACCGCAGCAAGTGCCGCCACCACAACCAACCGGTAATATTTTCGTGACTGATTCATGTTTACGGGTCTAACAGATTCGAGTGTTCAAGTCAGTATGCAAAATTATTCAAATATCGCGGATTGGACAAGCTACTAAGTAATATTATTCTGTTACAGAAGTTACAATTGTGTTGCGGTCAAACTTATTAACCTTATTTAACACAATAGAAATGTAAAATTTTAGTAATTTCGCACTGTAATTACAATGGATAATACTTTCAAACTATCTATATGAGAACCAAGATATTAGTAATCGACGACGAAGAAGCACTTTGCGAGATCCTCAAATTTAACCTTGAAAAAGAAGGCTACGAGGTCGACATGGCCCTCAGTGCCGAGGAGGCCCTCGAGATGGATCTGACGAAATACCACCTCTTTATTGTTGACATAATGATGGATCGCCTCAGTGGCTTCGACTTCGCCAAACAGGTCAAGGACATCCCCGAAGTTGAGGAGACCCCCATTATATTCTGCTCGGCTCTCGTGGGCGAGGACGACAAGGTGATGGGCCTCAATATGGGAGGTGACGACTACATCACCAAGCCCTTCGTTATCTCGGAGGTGCTGGCGCGCGTGCGTGCCGTGTTGCGTCGCTCGATGATTATGAACCAGGCCCGTCGAGGGGCCGCAGCTGCTGTAGTACGCGAGACACCCGCTGCTCCTTCCCCCCACACCGAGGCTACCAACCCCAATCTCGAACCGGACCTTGTTTACAAGACCCTGCGACTGGACCGCAATTCGAAGGAGGGCTTTATCGACGGCAAGCGCATCGACCTGACCCGTACCGAGTACGACCTGCTGCAATTCTTCCTGACCCATCGTGGCCGCGTGTACTCGCGCGCCGAGATTATCAACAATGTATGGTCGGGCAACGTCGTGTCCAACCGCACCATAGATGCCAATGTGACCCGTCTGCGCCGCAAACTCAACGAATACGGCGGATGCATCGAGACTCGCACAGGCTTCGGATACGCCTTCAAGGAAAACCTCGATTGAGTATAAGTAAGGAGGGCGGATATGGCAAACAACGGGGAACATAAACGCAAAATTCCGTACCAGTGGCGACTATTCTTTCCGCTGGTCATAACACTGTGGGTTACCTTGTTAGGATTGGCTTGCTGGCAGTACTTCCGCGAGCTCGAGTATCGACGCACCTTCGTGTCGGCACAGCTCGAGATGGTTAACGCACGCGTGATCCGCTCTATCAATCACGACAGCTGGGGAGCTATCAACCCGTTCCTTACCTTCCTTAAGGAGTTCTACGACACTTACCCCATATTCGACGACGTGCGCGTAACTATCTATGACGCACAGTGGAACCCCATCGAGTCGTTAGGTGCGCCCATCCAGCTTGACCCTGACGAGAAGATGCGTATCGAGAACGAGATGATCGAGCGTCAGAGCCGTAGTAACGGCGAGTCTGAGATCGAGAATCGCCGCAATTACTATCTCGGTGCTGTCACCGACGACGGTCAGTATCGCGTCATTACGGCACTGCCTAACGACGAGAATATGGAAAAATATATAGCCGGCGAGGCTCTCGACATCTGGATAGTGGTGTTTGCATTAGCTTTTCTGATGACCATTGTGGCATACGTGACCACCCGCTATTTGGCCAAGAATATCAATATACTGCGTGAATTTGCCAACCGTTCGGCCAATGACCCCTGGTTTATGCCCGGTTCCGACTTCCCCCACGATGAACTTGGCGATATAGCCCGACGGATAGTGCAGATGTACAACGAGCGTGCCTTGGCGCGCGAACGCACCGAGAAGGAGCATCGCATGACTATCCATGCCCTCGACGAGAAAAACCGCCAGAAACGTCAGCTGACCAACAATATCAACCACGAACTGAAGACGCCCATCGGTGTTATCAAGGGCTACCTCGATACCATTATCAATACTCCCGATATGGACGAGGCAACCCGCAGTCACTTTATCAAGAAGGCAGCCGACCACGCAAACCGTCTGGTCGATCTGATTGCCGACGTGTCGGCTATAACGCGCCTTGAGGAAGGTAGTCAGCAGATTAACACCGAGCGACTTAACTTCCACGAGATAGCATACGTGTTTGCCGACGATTCCCGCGAGTCGGGCACGATAGGTCACTTCACCATCGACGTCGACGTTCCTCTGGAGGTGTTTGTGCGCGGTAATAACAACCTTATTGTCGGCATGCTGCTCAACCTGACCAAGAATGCCGTCAACTACTCCGGCGGCGACGCTCTCAAGATAGAGTACCGTGGCGAGGATAACGATTTCTACAAGTTTGCATTCTACGACAATGGCAAGGGCGTGCCCGAGTCGTCGATAGCGCACCTCTTCGACCGCTTCTATCGTATCGACAGCGGACGAGCCCGCAAGTCGGGTGGTACCGGCCTCGGCCTGGCCATCGTTTATCAGACTATTATGGCTCATGGCGGTACCATCGTTGCGCGCAACCGCGCCGAGGGTGGACTCGAGTTCGAGTTTACACTGCCCAAGTGGGCCGGAGTTCAATAACTCGATTCCTAACTCGATTTTTTTTGCTGTCGTTCTGTTAAAAATTAACAGTTCGGCGCTTAAACGTAGTTAAAAATGAGCGACTTGGAAAAGTGTAGCACGATTGCAACATCTTTGTAAAACCGAAGCGCTAATTTTGCTCTCGATAACGAAATAACGATGAAACAACTGCGAAAGCAGTGTTGAAGATATACAAAATTAGTCCTATCGAAGAAACGAATCAATCAGCATTAAACCAATCATTATTCTGAGCTCGACCATATCCATCCCTCGGGCTCACAAAAAAAGAGGGCCGTCGCGACTGACGCCCCTCTTTTTTTAGTTCGAAGTCGCCCTCTGTCTCGATGCATATTTAGGTGAGGCTTATCTCTACCCCCGGAGGCGTCCGCAGGACGCAGATAGCTACGGGTCGGCGTCCTACGGACGCCAGTTATAGGGTGGGGACACGCACTCCGGGCACGTCTCGCGCTGCTCGACGTACCCGGTTAAACCAAGTCAGCGTCCTGCCGGACGCCATTTCTTGGTATTTTGTTACGCGAAATATTCCTAATTCTGCAAGCGTCACTTTCAGAATTAGGTTGCATTGATTGAGGTTCTTAGGCTTTTACAGTTTGTTGATTTCGGATTGGAGGAGGGCGAGGAAGGTGGCAGCGTGGGCGCCGTCCATTTGGGTGTGGTGGAACTGGAAGGAGACTTTGAGGGTGTAAGCGGGGCGGCCGTCGATGGTTTCTTTCTTGTATTTGGCCCAAATCATGAACGGATTGTTGTAGATGCCGCTGTACATACCCACGGCGCCGTCTATGTCGTATTGCACGAGAGCCGACGTGCCGATAACCATCCGTTCCGGCTCGTCGTGATTGGTGCACGACTCGCGCACCCGGCTTGTCAACTCGAGGTAGCTCTTGTTGAATGCATCGAGGTTGTCGTCGAAAGACACGTCGCACGAGCTCACCTCGTTATCCTTGTTGAGGATGATGGTGTTGACGGCTATGGAGTCGTATTTCAGCAATTTGCCGTCTACGGGCAGCATGAAGAACTCTTTGACCTGCACCGCAGCCCGGCCGATGCACCAGCACAACAGCATGTTGAACTTCAGTCCGTCGCGCTTTGATACATCTACCAATCTCGTGACATCCAATGTCTTGAAAAACGTAACCATAGGCATCGGAGCCTTCATCCATGCTTCGAACGCAAATGCGCGTGTCGTCTCTTTAGGGTCAATCTCAACAAACATACAACTTATTTTTATAGTATTTGCCGACAGTCGGCTTCACAAAGATACGCATCCTTGAGCAAACCGCCAAACGGTGGTGAAAAGGGGTGGGGGAAATGGTGGTGGTTTCAAAAAAAATGCGTATCTTTGTGTGATTTTTCGTCTTGTGCCGACGACTGCTGCGATTAGCCGGAGCCAAGGTGACGAAAATCGTATCAATCATGCTATCAATCATAAGTTTATAATAGTTTTTATGTCAGAAAAAGAAGAGGAATACAGTGCCAGTAATATTCAGGTCCTCGAGGGCCTGGAGGCTGTTCGCAAACGTCCTGCCATGTATATCGGCGATATTTCGGCCAAAGGTCTGCACCACCTTGTATATGAGGTTGTCGACAACTCGATCGACGAGGCTCTTGCCGGATATGCCCATGATATCGAAGTAACCATCAACGAAGACAACTCGATAACCGTGGTCGACGACGGCCGCGGCATCCCCGTGGACATGCACGAGAAGGAGCACAAGAGCGCCCTCGAGGTCGTGCTGACCGTACTCCATGCCGGCGGTAAGTTCGACAAGGGCTCTTACAAGGTGTCGGGTGGTCTGCACGGTGTTGGCGTGTCGTGTGTGAACGCACTGTCGACATATCTGCGCGCTGAGGTTCGTCGCGGCGGCAAGGTCTACATGCAGGAGTATTCGTGCGGCGTCCCGACGTCGGAGCTCAAGGTAATCGGCGAGACCGACACCACGGGTACTTCGGTGACCTTCAAACCCGACGGCAGCATATTCACCACCACGGTGTACGAGTACTCGACATTGGCCAACCGTCTGCGCGACCTTGCATTCCTCAATGCCGGTATCACACTGCGCCTCACCGACCGTCGCACCCTCGACGAAAACGGTCAGCCCAAGAGCGAGACATTCTACAGCGCCCGCGGCCTGAGCGAGTTCGTGGAATACATTGACTCCAACAAGGAATCGCTGATCAACGACGTCATCGACCTCAACACCGAGCGTGGCGGCGTGCCCGTCGAAGTGGCTCTGACCTACAACAATACCTACAACGAGAACATCTACTCGTTCGTCAACAATATCAACACCATCGAGGGCGGTACGCACCTCACCGGCTTCCGTCGCGGCCTGACATCGACGCTCAAGAAGTATGCGGACCAGAACGACCTGCTTAAGAACGCCAAGGTCGAGATCACCGGCGATGACTTCCGCGAAGGTCTCACTGCAGTTATCTCGGTCAAGGTGATGGAGCCTCAGTTCGAGGGTCAGACGAAGACCAAACTCGGCAACAGCGAGGTAGCCGGCGCCGTGCAGACGGCCGTCAGCGAGGCCCTGTCAGTGTATCTCGAGGAACACCCCGCCCAGGCCAAGGCCATCGTGGCCAAGGTGGTCCAGGCTGCCCAGGCTCGCCACGCCGCCATGAAGGCCCGTCAGGAAGTGCGCCGCAAGTCGCCCCTGTCCGGTGGAGGTCTGCCCGGCAAGCTGTCCGACTGCTCGTCTCGCATAGCCGAGGATTGCGAAATCTTCATCGTCGAAGGTGACTCGGCAGGTGGTACTGCCCAGGAGGCGCGCGACCGCCGCTTCCAGGCCATCCTGCCCCTGCGCGGTAAGATTCTGAATGTCGAGAAGGCTATGGAGCACAAGATCCTTGACAATGAGGAAA
>CAZNGJ010000052.1:0-17107 GCA_964572615.1 uncultured Bacteroides sp. | reverse complement strand
CCAACCTCAAGGATATGCTTCCCGTTCTCGAAGCTACCGCCCAGAGCGGTCGTCCTCTGCTGATCATCGCCGAAGACGTTGACCAGGAAGCACTTGCTACTCTCGTAGTCAACCGTCTGCGTGGCTCGCTGAAGATATGTGCCGTGAAGGCTCCCGGCTTCGGCGACCGTCGCAAGGAGATGCTCGAAGATATCGCAGTACTCACCGGTGGTACCGTAATTAGCGAAGAGAAGGGCATGAAGCTCGCTACAGCTACCCTTACCGACCTCGGCACTGCCGAAAAGGTTACTGTAACCAAGGAGAACACTACTATCGTAGGCGGCGCAGGCAAGAAGGAAGCCATCGATGCGCGTACCGCTCAGATTCGTGCTCAGATCGAACAGTCCACAAGCGACTACGACAAGGAGAAACTCCATGAACGTCTCGCCAAACTGGCCGGTGGCGTAGCCGTCCTCCATATCGGTGCTCCCAGCGAAGTCGAGATGAAGGAGAAGAAGGACCGCGTCGACGACGCCCTCAGCGCAACCCGCGCAGCTATCGCCGAAGGCATCGTGCCCGGTGGTGGTACTGCATATATCTGCTGTCTCAGTCTCCTCGACGCTCTCAAGGATGTTAACGTCGACGAGCCGACCGGTATCGATATCGTGCGTCGCGCTATCGAGGAACCCCTCCGCCAGATTGCAGCCAACGCCGGCGTCGAAGACGCAGTCGTTGTACAGAAAGTCCGCGAAGGCAATGCCGACTTTGGTTATAATGCCCGCACCGATACCTACGAAGACCTGTACCCCTGCGGCGTCATAGACCCCGCCAAGGTAACCCGCGTGGCCCTCGAGAACGCCGCCTCAATCGCCGGCATGTTCCTGACCACCGAGTGCGTCATCGCCGACAAGAAGGAAGACACCCCCGCTCCCGCAGCCCCCGGCATGGGTGGCATGGGCGGCATGATGTAATCCCCACAGTCACACAATAACGCCACTACAACAACCCCCGACGGATACCTTTCCGCCGGGGGTCGCTGTATAATCAGTCAAGATAGCACATTGCCGTGGTTATTCCCACTCGATGGTGGATGGGGGTTTGGAGGAGATGTCGTAGGTGACGCGGTTGACGCCGCGGACTTTGTTGATGATGTCGTTGGAGACTTTGGCCAGGAATTCGTAGGGGAGGTGGGCCCAGTCGGCGGTCATGGCGTCGGTAGAGGTGACGGCACGGAGTGCGACGGCGCGTTCGTAGGTGCGTTCGTCGCCCATGACGCCCACGCTCTGCACGGGGAGCAGAATGACGCCGGCTTGCCAAACCTGATCGTAAAGCCCCCAGTCGCGCAGACCCTGGATGAAGATATGGTCGGCTTCCTGAAGGATGCGAACCTTCTCGGGGGTGATGTCGCCCAGGATACGCACGGCCAGGCCGGGACCGGGGAAGGGATGGCGCTTGATGAGATGTTCGGGCATACCGAGCTCGCGGCCGACGGCACGTACTTCGTCCTTGAAGAGGAGGCGCAGGGGTTCGCAAAGGCGCAGGTTCATCTTTTCGGGTAGGCCGCCTACGTTATGGTGGCTCTTGATGGTGGTGCCGGTGATGGACAGCGACTCGATGCAGTCGGGATAGATAGTGCCTTGGCCGAGCCACTTGACGTCGGTGAGTTTGCGCGCTTCGTGGTCGAAGACGTCAATAAATCCTTTTCCGATAATCTTGCGTTTCTTCTCGGGGTCGGTCACGCCTGCCAGCTCGCTGAAGAACTTTTCGGAGGCGTCGACTCCAATAACGTTCAGGCCGAGGCCTTCGTAGTCACGGAGTACGTCGGCGAATTCGTCCTTGCGCAGCATGCCGTGGTCGACGAAGATACAGGTCAGGTTTTTGCCGATGGCGCGGTTGAGAAGTACTGCGGCTACCGACGAGTCGACACCGCCGCTGAGGCCGAGTACAACCTTGTCGTCGCCGAGCTGCTCCTTGAGTTCGGCTACGGTCTGGTCGATGAACGAAGCTGCGCTCCACTCGCAGCGACCTCCGCAGATGTCTACCACGAAGTTGCGCAGTATCTGAGTGCCGCACTCCGAGTGGTACACTTCGGGGTGGAACTGTACGCCCCATACATGGCGGCCGTCGATACGGTAGGCTGCGCAACGCACCTTGTCGGTCGAAGCGATGATGGTGAAGGTGTCGGGCACTGACGTTATGGTGTCGCCGTGGCTCATCCATACCTGGGCTCCGGTCTCGATGCCGGTGAGTAGGGGATCGGCCGAGTCGACCATCGACAGGTGGGCACGGCCGTATTCGCGGCTGCCGGCGGGTTCGACGGTGCCTCCGTTGGTATAGGCAATGTACTGGGCGCCGTAGCAGATGCCGAGCACGGGCAGACGGTCGGCGATGGGGCCAAGGTCGACGCGGAATGCCTTTTCGTCGTAAACGGAGAAGGGACTGCCGGAGAGGATAACGCCGATTACGTCGGGGTCGTCGGCCGGAAACTTATTGTAAGGTAAGATCTCGCAATACATGCCGAGTTCGCGTACGCGGCGACCTATCAGCTGGGTGGTTTGCGAGCCGAAGTCAAGGATGATGATTTTTTCCACGCTAATTGCTTCGATTGGGTTAGGGTGATGTTAGGGTCGGCCGCACGAGGGTGGCCAAATCCGGATACAAAGTTAGTGTTTTTTTGCCATTTAATGAAGGACACGGTGGCAATACTTGGTAAGTAGACGAGATTTTCGTAATTTTGTGCTCGCAAAACCCTATAAATCCCTATGAGAAGAGTCCGTGCACTTAAGATCTGCCTTGTTTTCGTACTGGCCATGGCGGTCGGTTCGCCGCGGGCACATTCTTTTTCGTTGGCTCTCGACTCAATTGCTGCAATGGGAAAGTTCCCGAAATTTTGCGTCGATGTTTACCATTGGGGAGACAAGTTCTTTAACAGCTACGACAGCGCGTATGTCGAGGGAACGGGCTACAAGTTCAATGCCAAGGTTCGCACCGAGACGTGGTCGGACCGCTATTCGTTCCGACTGCCGGACAACTACGACATGGAGATGGCCTCTGACGCTTGTACCTCGACGGGTATTTATCTGACATATCTGGCCGTGTCGTTGGGTTATGATATCAATGTGAGCAAACTTTTCGGCAGCCGCGAGCCTGCGCGCAACCGCTTTGTATTCCAATTCAACTGCGCTCTCTTCTCGGCCGAATTGAACTGGATATCCAACAATGTCGCCACGAGAATACGTTCGTTCGGGCAACCGGGATACACGCAGGAATACAATCTGCGCTTCGACGGTATCAATACCAATATGTTTTCTGTCAGTGCTATGTATTTCTTGAATAACAAACGTTACAGTCAGGCGGCTGCATTCAACTACAGCAAGATACAGAAGAAAAACCAGGGTTCGTTTTACGTCGGATTCACTTATTGGACTCAGAATTTCGAGTTCGATTTCGGCAAGCTGCCCAATCAGATCGTCGCAGAGTTGCCCCCCTCGTGGGCCGATGTCAACTATCAGTATTCGGCTCGAAACCGCAATTACGCCCTCATCATCGGCTACGGTTACAACTGGGCTTTTGCCCCGCATTGGGTATTGGGTGTGAGCGAATCACCGTATGTTGGAGTTAAGGACGGTTATATCAATCACCGCGAGCAGTCGAAGGTGACATTCTCGCTGTTCAACCGTGCCCGAATGTCAATCGTATGGAACAATCGCCATTGGTTTGCAGGTGGCATTATGAAGGTCGAGAACGGATTGGTGTACGACAAGGAACACTCGTTGCTTAATACAGTGATAAACGGCGAAATCTCAGTCGGTTATCGTTTTAATCTCTGGTAATACATGCACGCCGGTACGCCGACCAGACATACCGAGACGGCTCCGGTGAGGAGGAGTCGCGCGAAGCCTTCGTCCATCATAGACGCAATGAGATAGCACCCTGCACATGCGGGAGCGGAGCATATTGCTGTGACTGCAATCGTGGCAGGGATGCGTATCGCGGAGAATCCTTCCACCTGTTGTTTCAGCATCACGATGGTGCAAATCAGAATTACCAGATTGTCGGCAGCTACAACGATGTAAGCTATGTCCGGTCTGTATCCGAATTGGAGAAGTAAGCATATTACCGGGAGTGACAACAGATACAGTGTTCCGCCGATAAAACTGATGCGAGCTATTCGACCGGTGGCGTGGACTCCGGCCACGATGTAGGCGTTGAAAAGGAGTATGACTGCACCTATTAGAATCGTGCGGCAGAAAGTGACCGACCAGTCCGGAACCTCGACGAGCCACAGACGAAACAGCGCAGGGGCCTCGACAAAGACTGGTATGGCTATGGTCATGAACAGCAGCCCGTTAAGCAACATGCCTTTGTTTATCATTGCGTTGAAGCCGGCTATGTCGCCACGCGCAAATGACTTGACTACGCGAGGTCGGAAAGCAGCCAACACGGAGTTTGTCAGTGAGTTAATGGCCATGATGACGGTGCCTGCAAGTGAGGCTGCGGCATTTATGGCGACACCGAAGAAGAGGTTGAGTATAAGATTGGTACCCTCCTGACGAACCGTCACGCAACCATTGCCGTACAGGTCGACCAGGCAAAAACGAATCATGGGCTTGACGGCATCGGCACGATAGGACATCCCGGCGCGACATTCGGCAAACCGACGTCGGCAGTACATGCGGTAGAATGCCGCAATGGCTATGTTGATTACTGCAATCTGTATGGCGTACCATATCAGTTTGTTGCCGGGAACGATCACCAACCCCCAGACGGCGAGCAGTCGCACGACTACGGCTGCTATCTCGACGTAGGCATACAGTGTGAGTCGTTCGCGGCTCATCAGTATGGCGGTGTATGGTACTTGGGTTATGGAGACGGCTGTGCTCAATATGGCCAATTGATAGACCACATTTGCCGAAACGAGACTTTCGGGTGGTATATTTAACCAACAGTTGACGGCCCACAAGCCGACGGTCTCGCCAAGTACAACAACAGCCGCAGCTATGGCGAAATGAAGGGCGCGGGCGGCAGCAAATGTGCCTGCGAGTTGTTCGAGGTGCTCTCGCCCGAGCTCGAATGTCAGGAAGCGCGAAGTTGCGCCGGCCATCGAGGTGTTAAGGAACGCCGCCAACCCGATAAAGCCCGCCACCAGACCGTAGATACCATAATTGGTGACACCGAGTACCTCCAGGACCACGCGCGATGTGTAGATGCCGACGAGGACAGCGACGAGTGCGCGTACGAACATTGCCGTCGAGTTGCGCAGTAGCGACCGTGAGCCGGGTGAGGATATGTTCGCGGTATCTTTATTCATATTTATAATAAGGAAGGTGCAAAACGGGCTATCAAGCCGTATGGCTTAGAGCCGAGTTTGGACAGTTGATACAGCGGGAAAAAGCGAAGGCGACGTTTGAAGTCCGTCCCGTATACGTCAAAGAGCGCGTTATACTCAGACTCAAAGACTTCACAACCCTTTAAGCCTTGGCCGCGCGATACAACCATGCACATGTAGGCCACCTGCCACAGCCTTCGGGCGGCCTTGGTCTGCATAGCAGGGTAGTTGTCGCGAATATATTCGTAGCGCATCCGCATGGCCCGCACCAAATCGGTGTGGTTCAGCCCCATAGCTCCGCTGACTGAGTCATCGCGACGGTAATAGAGGTAGTGTGGTGCTGACTCGAATGCATACTTTGATGAGGTGCCTATGAGCTCGTGCATCAAGGCATAGTCCTCGAAGTCCATGCCTTCGGAGAAGCGTAATGTCGAAAAAAGCTCGCTGCGGAATACATGTGAATGTACGTATGAACGTACCACTTTGTCCTCCAATAGTTTAGCCAAAGCCTCAGTTGGCGATAGTGTACCTTCATCCGAAATGACCGTACGACCCCCGTCGGACGATACGATTGTCGTCGTTCCCTGAACTATGTCAGCTTGCTCCGCTTCTCCTTTTTCAATCAGACGCTTAAGGCTTGCCGGTTCCCATGTGTCGTCGCTGTCGAGGAAGGCAATCCATTGACCCTTGGCCAAGTCGAGAGCCGTGTTGCGGGCTGCGCTTTGGCCGCGTCGAGACTGACAAACAACAGTCGTGTCGGGATGCTGCATGGCATAATCGCGTGCGATTGCGGGCGTACGGTCGGTCGAGCCGTCGTCGACAATAATTACCTGCATATCAGCGATGTCGGCGCGCTGTGCATCGACGCCCGCAAGACAGCGGTCGAGATACGCTTCGGCGTTGTAGGCCGGTATAATTATGCTGACAGTTGGTCTATTCATTATCGGAGGAGGGATAAGAAAGGTCGGCGGGGCGCACCTTTGAAGTAAAGTTTTACGGCAAGCAGTATCAGTCGGTGGCGTCGACCTGCCGACGGGTGTTCCCTTATAGCCCGGAGGACGCGGTCGTAACTGTCGTCCGTGTCGGCAAATTTGTATTGAAGGAGCTGGTTTACGATAATCCGCATCGCCGGGCCGTCAAGTCGCTCCCTCGTGGGGATGTTTCTTGCAAGGATATCGAAAACAGCACGGCGGTTTTGTGCATCTGTGAGGTTTGACGAAAGAGAGTTACCTGCCAGAGTGTACAGATATGTCGGGCCCCCCTTAACGACACTGTACGAGCCGACCTTGCCGTAAGCGCGAAGGTAGCGATCAAAGTCTTCGTGTGAACGTAAATTGCTAAATAGTAGGTTGTTATCCAATAACCATTGCCGACGAATCAAGCAGTTGCAATTCATGTCAGGCAACTTCGACCAAGCGCGACGCACCTCTTTTGGTTGGTCAGAGAAATCCTTGATGCCGAGTTGGTTGAGGTTGAGGTATCGCTTTTTTAAGCCTGCGACAGGCCAAGTCTCGGTCCTTCCGAATACGACATCGACGCCAGGGTGCTCCTCGACTTGGCGCCACATTCTCTGCAACGCGTCGGGCAGTAGAGTGTCGTCGCTATCGAGAAACAGAATATACCCACCCACAGCTTCCCGGATACCGAAGTTCCGGACACGAGCAGGCCCCGAGTTGCTGTCGAACCTGAAGAGACGGATGCCCTTAAAATGCTCTAATATCGAAGGCGTTTCGTCGGTCGAGCCGTCATCGATGAATAGCACCTCAACCGTGGGTGTATTCTCCTGAGCTATAATTGATTGATAGCACCTCGCGACGGTGCGAGCCGAGTTATATGTCGGCACGATGATCGAGATGTCTTTAGTATCTGAGCTACTGGGCTTCATCGGAGAGAGTGTATTAAGATGCCACGAGGGATGCGCTTGTCAGCGTAACGGTACATAAAGGTTGCTAACCTGTGCCACCAACGTGTCGTCGGGTGATTGCGGATAGCGTCGATAACGCGTTGATACTGAGTTTCGTTTTCCTCGTAATCCTTGATATAAACGATGGCTCGGGTGAGCAACAGCATGGCGCTGCGGTCCAGTTTGGCCATTCGTGGTATTTCACGTTCGAGTATGCCGTAAACGATGCTGCGCTTACGCTCAAGTGTCTGTTGGCCGGTTATCGAAGCCTCGCGGACCAGGTAGCGGTAGAAAGGCTCGCCGAGCTCGGCAGCGTACGAGCGGACGCGGCCATACGCACGGAGATGCCAGTCGAAATCCTCATGAATAATACCTTCGGTGAAAAACAAATTGTTGTCTGTGAGCCAACCGCGGTTGACGAGGTGTCCCTGTGCCATCTCGGTCACTTGGGCATGAACGCGCCGAATACGTTTTTGGTCATCATCGAACTCGCGCATACCGGTATGGTCCAGGTCGAGGTATTTTGCCATTAGCGGGTCCCCGCCAATGGCTTGAATCCGGCCATACACCATGTCGACGCCGGGATGAGCGTCGACATGACGCCACAATCGTGCCAATGCGTCGGGAGCTAACGTGTCGTCACTGTCCACAAAAAGCAGGTACTCGCCATGAGCCGCTGATATTCCGGTGTTGCGTGCAGCCGACAGTCCGCCGTTGAGGTCGTGCCGAATCAGTCGGAGCGGGTATGTAGATGCTATCTCGGCCGAACGGTCAGGAGAGCAGTCGTCCACCACGATCACCTCGAACGGAGGCGCGCCGACTTGCCCGAACACCGAATCGAGGCATTGCCCGATGAACTGTTCGGTCTTGTAAGCCGGGATTATGATGGATACCGCGGGTCGATTCATTTTTTGGCGGGAAGTGTACCTGTCAGCAGGAAGTTGAGCGGCGCGGAGGTTGCGATGATGCGCATGAAACCGAGGGTGACGGCCACGATAACAATAGCACAAGCGGCAGATACAGCCAGCAGGGGCACGAACCCGACGTTGACCGCCTCCATAGCATCATGCCAGCAGCCGAGGGGAAACAGGAAGAAATAGTGCAACAGATAGATGCCTAACGAGTTAACCCCAAGGTAAGTCCATACGCGAACCCATCGCGCGGGTTTAGCGCCGGGTGCCGCTGCAGCGTAGGCCGCGTCGACTGCCGGGCGGAAAATGGCAATGGCAACCACGGCCAGGCAGATATGGAGCAGGGGCCGCGAGATGAGCAGAAGGGTAACGGCTGTGTCTTCGTCGCAGAACTCCCACCACCAGCATGTGAAGTATAGTGCGAACGCACCGATAACGATGGCGGCGCCGTTGCACCAACCGTTGCGGGTCAGACTGTCGAAGCCGTCTCGGAAACGCGAAGCGATGAAGCCGATCATGAAAGCCGGCCAATATGATGTAATCTGCTGTAAGCTAAGGATATTAAACCATTCAGACGAACTCAGCCAGAAATATATCGCCACGAGGACAGCCCAGGATGCCAACAAAGCCGCTAAGGAGGAGCCTACCGTGCGGGCGCGCTCGAATACGGGTCGGAGTAGGGCGAAGTAGGCTATCATGACGAACAGCACGGGCGTAAACCAATAGCCGTTCTTCCAGCTGTCGGTCCACAAGCCTCCGAAGGTCGAGACGAGGGGTGATTGGAGACCCGAATGAGGGAAATACCAGATCCACAGACTCGAAACAACCACCATCGGGACAAGGAGTTGCTTGGCCCGCGCTCCAAGGCGTGGTACTCGCAGCTTGCCGTCTTTGGTCAGGCCGAACGTGAACCAACCGCTGATGAAGAAGAACAGCGGCATGTGGATTTCGCCGATAAATTTGAAGAGGGTTGCTCGGTCGAGGTCGCGGATGCACATTGTGATCACATGACCCATGACGACCATGAATATGGCGATGCCCTTAAGGACATCGAAGTGGTGAAGGCGGGGTTTGACAACAGACATAATGTGAAGTGCGATAGAGAATTATCCGATATGCAGACGGCCCGTGTCGAGCAGGTAGGCCAGATAGTCGTAATCCGACGGTTCGTCGAGGTCGAAGCACAGGTGTTCCATCACATAGACCAATGTGCGGGGCGTGACAGCGCGCGGGTCGTCGCAGTCGAGCGATGCTCGCGAGTAGACGTAGATGGAACCGTTGATGTCGTACACCTTCGGCGAACCTTGGCGCGTAGTCGCCTTACTCTGCTTGACAAGACCGTAAAATCCGTTTTCCTTGGCTTCCACCATATTAAAATAAGGGTTGCGCCCGCAAGGATTGACCGAGAAGACGGTCAGTGCTTCGTGATTATCCTCCATCAGCTTGAGGCAACCCTCGATGTCGGCCATGGTGCGTATCGGCGAGGTTACGTCGAGGTCGATGACATAGTCGTATCGTTTGTCGTACTTGCGCTCGTAGAACAGCATGAGGTCCTTGATAACGTGGGGTTTGCCTACTGTATCGTTGCCTAATTCGGCGGGGCGGCGATAGTCGGTGGGCAAACCGCATTCGGCCGCCACGGCAAGGATAGCGTCCGAGTCGGTGCTCACGCCTAAGTCGGCGCCGTGTGCTTCGGCAAAGTCCTTGGCGATGCCGGCGGTGTAACTCAGCAGAGGGCGACCTCCGACAGGCTTGATATTCTTGCCCGGGATGCCTTTAGAGCCTCCGCGGGCGCATACTGTAACGAGTATATTGCTCATGATGTGTGACAATGATTAGAAGTCTACCGAAAGGCGCACGTTTATCTGGCGGCGAGTCAGGTAGTTGGGAACTGCATATTGGATATTGTTGACGTCGGTCACCCAATAGTAGGAGCTGACGTTCGATATGTCGAGCAGGTTGAAGCAGTCAAGGCCGACCCATACGCTCTTGAAGTGGCGCAGAAAGCCCGAGCGCGTTTCGCCGTCGGCCTTGGGGAGCACAAGCCCGTAGCTCAGGCCGATGTCGACACGTTTGTAGGCCGGTGCGCGGAAGTAACCCTTGTCGCGCGACGAGCGAGGAGCCACAACAGGGAGGCCGTCGCTGAAGATGCCACGCAGACTGAACTTCAAGCGCGGGAACTTCGGGAAATAGTCGGTAAAGTACAGCGCCATCGAGTAGCGGCGGTCGGTGGGACGGGGCACGATGACGCCATTCAGGTTTTCGCGCGTGTTCATCAGCGAGAAACTGATCCACGAGTCGCTGCCCTCGACAAACTGGCCGTACAGCTTCATGTCAAGACCCATGGTCGAGCCGTTGGTGCTGTTCTGACCGGAATAAACTATCTTGAGGTTCTCGATTTCGTAAGGGATGAGGTTGCTGAGTATCTTGTAGTACGCTTCGCCCGACAGTTTGAAGGGTCGGTTGAAGGCGCGGAAGGTGTAGTCCGTGCCCAGGATGAACTGGAAGCTGCGCTGACTCTTGATGTCGGTGTTGAGGGCGATGATGGTGTTGCCGGCTGCATCGATGGTGGGCATCCGGTACTCCTTGTAGAACGGCGACTGGTAGTACAGGCCCGTGGCGAAGCGGAACGACCAACGCGGCGCGCGGTCGGGCACGAAGGCCACATTGAAGCGCGGCGAAACGAGGAATTCCTTGTTGAAGTCCCAGTAGGACATGCGGATACCGCCGTTCACACTCAGGTATCCGGCCTTGGTCTGCAGTCGGTAGGTGTCCTGGACGTAGGCCGCCATGCGTGTCGAGGCGATGTCGTGCTTCGAGTCGAGGTTGTATATCACTTTGAGTTGAGAGGGGTCGAAGGGCAGCGAGTAGCCCGCCGAGTCGCGGAGTTCCCACTCGCGCGAACGGTCGTGGATGTTCTCGCGATTCAGCGAAAGCCCGTAGGCGATGTTGTGTCCCGAGATGCCGTTTGCACCGCGCAATGCAAAGCTGAACACGCTGGCCTTAAGGCGGTTGCGGGCGTGTTCGAGGTATTTGCCCACGCCAAGCTCGCCACCGATGGCACCACCGTTACCGGCGCTGCCGTCTGTGCCAGCCTGGTCAAGCCAGTATTCGCCCGAAATGTCGTAGGTGACAAGCTCGTTGGTCAGATAGCCCGACGCAAGGAATGTGTACTCCGAGCTGCGGTTGGGCTTGTAGGTCAGGTGGAACGAACCGAAGAAGGTCTCGAAACGGTCTTTCTCCTGGCCGTCGAAGTAGACCTTGAACTGCTTGGCGTCGGTCGACGTGCCGAAGTTGGTCGTGCGGTCGCGGGGTATGAAACGGTAGTTGTTGATGGCGATGTTGCCGAGCACCGACGCCTTCCATTTCGGGTTGATTTTCAGCGTCATAAATGTCTGATAGTCGAAATAGCGCGGGTCGTACTCGCCTTTTTCGTCCATTGACGACAGCAGCGACGAATTGCTCTTGTAGCGCACGCCGTGCAGCTGGCTGAACTTGCGCGAACTCGTGCCGAGGGTCAGGCCGCCGCCCTGCAGACTGAGGTTGACGGCGCCTTCGAAGCTCTCCGGCTCACGATAAGTGATGTCAAGCACCGACGACATCTTGTCGGCATATTGTGCGGGAAAACCGCCTGTCGAGAAGCCGATGGCGTTGACCATGTCGGGGTTGATGATCGACAGACCTTCCTGTTGTCCGGACGAGATAAGTTGAGGGCGATACACCTCTACACCGTTGATATACACCGAGTTTTCGTCGAATGTGCCGCCTCGGACACTGTATTGCGACGACATTTCGTTGCTCGACGTCACGCCGGCCATGGTGGTGATAAGGCTTTCGACACCGTTACCGCTTACATCGGGAGCCAGTTTGTACGAGTCCTTGCGGATATTCTCGATGCCACCCATTTTGCGCTGATATTCAGTGACTTCGACGCCCTGTAGCATCTCGGTCTTGGGTGACATTTTGACGTTGAGGGTGACGTCGCCCGATGCGTCGATAAGTCGGCGAATGGCATCGTCGTAACCAACGTAGGTGAATTTGACGCGGATGGTGTCGGCAGCTGGGATGCTCAGCGAGTAACCGCCGTCGAGTCCGGTCATGGCGCCGAGGGCCGAGCCTTCGATGCGAACGCTCACAAACTCAAGGGGTTCGTTCTTCTCGTCGGTCACCTTGCCGTGCAGTTTTATGGTCTCGGCAAACGCGCCGGGACACACCGCCATCACGATGGCCGCTGCTATGAAATATCTTAATATTTTCAGTGCTGTATGTTTCATTATGATTGGTTGGGAGAGAGATTCGCGATTGGTTATCAGAGTCACAAAGACCCTAAACCAATAACGGCGAAAGTGCACAAAAATTGCCTTCCGTTGCAGTCTCTCTTAGAGCTTGTCTAATATTGCAGGTGAAACACCCTTATTCGAGTAGCATCAGGCTCTGCTCGAGGCGCGTTTCGAGGTCGGCATCCATGCCCACAAGCACATCGGCCACAACTCCGTCCGAGCCGACAAGCAGGAAGGTCGGGTAGGCCGTGACGCCGCATTTGCGCACAATGCCTTGGGGGCGGTGCATGGTGTATTCGCCATCGCCGGCCACGAAGCCCTCGGGCGCGTTGTTGTCGGCAAATGCGTAGACGGTAGCCAAAGCCATTGGCAGCGATGATGTGGCGGTGCGTACAGCATTGATAGCTTGGGGAGTAGAAACCACTGAAGCGTCGGCAAACACGATGAGCAGCGGCGCGGGTAGGTCGGCCTCGCCTCGGTTGTGCTGACGGCGTTGGTTAGCGGCAGCGTAGCTAAAGGTGGGCATAGCGGCCCCGCGCATGTTCTCGACACGGAAGGTCGATGTGCGGAACTTCTCGAACGCGTCGCCGAAACGCTCCACCATGTATGCCTCGTCGAGGGTGGGGCAGGGAGCAGCTTTATACCATGTGTAGCTGACACTTACGGTCTGTTCGGAGATGCTGCCGGGGTTGTACTCAAAGTCGGATTGGAGCGGAAGTCCCCTCTCGGGGTCAAAGCGGTACGAATACTCGTAGACGTCGTTGCCGTTCACGCGGCGTACGCCTTTCAGGGTTGTCGAGCTCTCGTTGTATGTGCTCATATAAGTGCTGTCTGCGGCCATTTCGGCGAGTTTGCCGGCAATGAATGGCGGCAGCAAGTCCACAAACTGGGCTTTGCCCTGGACACCTCCGCCGGGGGTATTGAATGGGATGGGGTCGTCGGCATGGTGATACTCCTGCAGTCGTGTGTCGCGGTAGCGGAAATGGTCGCCGGCGTTGTAGCTGCTGAAACCTGTCGAAACACGTCCACCGCGCGGCAATTGCCACTCGATCACGTAGTTGCAAGGAGCGAGGCTGTCGCCCGGTGTCATGACGGTCAGGTCGATGTTGTACACGACCGGCTCGGATGCTGACGGCATTAGTACCTCGAACCGCGCCTTGCCGTACAGGCAACCAATATCAGCCAGTCGCGCACGCACCTCGTCGAGGGTGAGGGCATTAGCGGCTAAGGCTGATGTCAAGGTGGTGAGTATCAGTAGTTTATTGCGCATGGGTTCGGCTTACTTTGTGCCAAGTTTGGTGACAGCGCCTGTCACGGGCGAAAACTCGACGTAAGCGGGGGCTTTCTTGTCGGTGAACATGCCGGGGTCGATGCCGAATGTGGCGCCGAGCTGTGCAACGTCGATGTCGGTTTGGCCGATGGTTGCGCCATTGAAAGTCAGCGTAATACGAGCGCTGCCGGGGATGGTATAAGCCACGCCCCCCTTGGGGAATTTCTTGACTTCGCCTTTTTCGTTGACGGGAAGCTTGCCGCGTGTCAGCACCTCGTAGTTCAGGTAGAGGGGTATTCCCGACAGGTCGTCCTTGGCCACGATGCCTTCGAGGGGCGAGATGCGGGCCACGAGTACCTTAGTACGGTCGTCTGCTTCGGGAGTAAAAGTTACGGTCGACACCTCGGTGTAGGTCTGTGTGGTTCCGGTGAACATGGCTGTCAGTGCGGCTTCCTGGGCCGACAGACCGGCGAGAACGAGTTCGGTGGCGCGTCCGTCCGGCGGCATGACGTCGGCATCGCCGCTGAACAGGTCGTTGCGGCGTTCGCGCAACTCGAAGATGCGCGCCGCGGCTGCCTCGGCTTTCTTGCCGGGGGTGGTGCTTCGTGTCATGGCCTCGGTGACGGCTTCACGGGCGGCCTGACCCTCGAGCGGCGTGGGCTGAGCGGCCACGGCTTTGGGTAGCACGGGAGCGGCCGGGGCATCGACATCGGCATTGATCGACAAAGGTACACCGTCGGCCATAAGCACCATGGTAGGTACGCTGCCGCTCTTGAACTGCACCTGCCAGCGATTGTCGGGGTCGGCTGCACCGCGCGGGGTGATGGTCACCGACTTGATTTTCACCGAGTGTTCGGCTTTGCGCACCACAGCGTCGCCGTCAAGGCTCAGGTATCGCGTGGCGTAGTTATTGAATTCGCCGGGCTTGCGCACCGTGTGCTCCGTCTCTACGGTGATGTCGACGACGGTCATGGGCAGCGAGTAGACCAGGGCGTACTCGTTGGTCTTGTCGGCGGTGAGCTTCTGGGTGGTCTGGGCGCCGGCGGTCAATCCGGTCAGTACTGCCGCGGCAGCCAATATCATGGGTCTATACATATTATAATATAGTTAGCTCATTTTATAATATAGTTAACTCATTATCTCGTTAATGGCGGCGCCAACGTTGTTGGCAATGTCCTCGGCCGTCACGCCGTAATCGCCGTGGAAGCGAGCTGCTATCTCGCCGGCCACGCCGTGGATATACGGGCCGACAAAGGCCGCTATTTCGCTCTGCAGTCCCTGCGCCATTAGGGCAGCGATGATGCCGGTCAGTACGTCGCCGCTACCGGGGGTGGCCAGTGCGGGCGTTCCCGACGAGTTGAACATCACCTTGCCGTCGGGGCGGACTATGGCGGTATGGTGACCTTTGAGGACGATGATCAGGCTGTAGTCCTCGGCGCACTTGATAGCCTTGCGCAGGCGCTCCTCGTCGGTGGTAGATTCGCCGAAGATGCGGTCGAACTCGCCGGCGTGGGGCGTGATTACCGACAGCGGTGTCAGGTAGTTGAGCAAGATGGGGTGTTGGGCGATGATGTTAAGGGCGTCGGCATCGAGCACCAGGCGCCGGCCGGCCGCCGATGCTGCCTTGACCAACTTTTCGAGGGCCACGGCCGTGTCGTCGCGGGTGCCGATACCGGGGCCGACGGCTATGGCGTTGTAGCGCGGTTCGAAGGGCATCTCGGTGATGTGCGTCGGGCACCGGTCGTCGCGGAACATGGCCGACGGTACGGCTGTCTGGACTATGGGGCAGCCGTCCGAGCCGCTGTGCACCGTGACTTTGCCCGCACCCGAGCGTAGTGCCGCGCGGGCGGCCAGGATAGCGGCACCTATCATGCCGCGGCTGCCGGCAAACAGGATGGCGTTGCCGTAGTCGGCTTTGCTCGAGAAGTCCTTACGTGGAGCGAGGAATTGTGCCACTGTCTGGCGGTCGACGAGTACGAACGAGAATGGCGCCTGACGTTCGGCCTGTTTGTCCAGGCCGATTCGCACGGTCTTCCAATGCCCGACGACGTCGGCATTGTCGCCGAGCATGAAGGCCAGGCGGGGGTATTCGACTGCCAAGGTGAGGTCGGCGTGCATCATGTCCTCCCGCGAGGCACTGCCGTTCCAGTCGGCCATCAGTCCCGACGGAATGTCGATGGCCACGACGGTGGCACCACTCTGGTTGATGTTGCGTGCCAACATCTGGAAGCTGCGTGGCATGGGTCGGTTGAGGCCGCTGCCGAACAGTCCGTCGATAATCACGGTGTCGGCCGACGGTTCGGGCCATTGGAAGGGCTGGCCGCCGGTTATCTCGTGCAGGGTGACGCCCGGTGTCGAACTCAGGCGGTCGCGCATCACCTTGCACTCGGTGTTCAGGCTATTGCCTCCGATGTTGAACAGGTAGACTACGGGTTGGTAACCGTCGAGAGCCAGCAGTCGGGCCGTGTCGAGCGCGTCGGCACCGTTGTTGCCCCAGCCGGCAAGCACCAACAGCGGTTGCTCGCGACGGCACAGCGCCTTGACCTCTGCGGCTATTTCAGCGCTTACGCGCTCCACCAGGTCCAGACTTGTAATATCTTGGTTTTCAAGCGTTTTTTGCTCGATAAAACGTATTTCTTCGTTGGATAAAATCTTCATTTCTCAACTTTGGGATTTATCTTGCAAAATTACTCATTTTTTTCGACACTCCCCCCGACAAAAAATGTTAAAACAGCAACCAACCTTCGCGCCCAAAGGACGCAGACCCTCCGTAACCGGAGGGTGTTGCAGAACTATGGATGCCCCGACGTCCCGTAGGGACGTCGACCCTCCGTAACCGTGTACGCCGAGCAGCGCGAGGTGTGCACGGTTAAAACAGCAATATAATACCTGGCGGCACGCCCGGGGTAAGAGAGGGGCTTTCCGGGCACGTCTCGCGTTGCTCGACGTACCCGGTTACTCGGTGGTCAGCGTCCTGCGGACGCCTGCAGATAACACAAATCCTCCTGTCTTGGACCAACCCCCTCCCCTTTGGGGAGGGTCGGGGTGGGGCCGTTAGGGATTACTTTGCTTCCCAGCCGAGGGCGGAGGCGCCGAGGACGGCGGCGTCGGCCTCTTTTAGTTCGCTCAGGATGACTTTAGGTTTGCCCTTGAAGACGGACATCATGTTGCGGTCCATGGCGTTACGCAGCGGGCGCATCAGCAGCTCGCCCGACTTGGCCAGACCGCCAAAGAGGATGAATGCCTCGGGTGACGAGAATACGGTCATGTCGGCAAGCGCCTCGCCGAGGATTTCGCCTGTGTAGTTGAACACCTCAATGGCCAGTTGGTCGCCGGCCATGGCAGCGTCGTACACGTCCTTAGATGTAATCGATTCGATGGGAAATATCTCCCGAAGAATTCTAAATTAACCATATGCTTGACATTCTTTACTAT
>CAZNGJ010000051.1:0-17760 GCA_964572615.1 uncultured Bacteroides sp. | reverse complement strand
GGTGTAGGCACAACTGCCGAAGGCGACATGCTTGCTGCCCTCGGACTGCGCTACGGTACAACCGAGGCTACTGATTTCAGCGAAAAGGTACACCGTGCACTAGCCCTTGCCGCCTACCGTTCGTCGGTGGAAATGGCCAAGGAACGCGGTGCATTCGAGATCTATGATGCCGAGCGTGAAAAGAACAACCCCTATATCAACCGTCTCCGCGAAGCCGACCCCGAGCTTTACGACCTGATGGTGAAACACGGCCGTCGCAACATAGCATGTCTTACTATTGCTCCCACCGGCACCACATCGCTGATGACGCAGACTACATCGGGTATCGAACCCGTATTCTTGCCCGTCTACAAGCGTCGCCGCAAGGTTAATCCCAATGATGTCAATGCCCGAGTGGACTATGTCGACGAGAGTGGCGACTCGTTCGAGGAATACATCGTGTTCCATCCTAAGTTTGTCAAGTGGATGGAAGTCAACAATATACCTGTTCACCAGAATTATACCCAAGCCGAACTCGACGAACTGGTTGAGCGCTCGCCTTACTACAAGGCTACTTCCAACGACATTGATTGGCTCGAGAAGGTCAAGATGCAGGGTAGGGTGCAGAAGTGGGTGGACCACTCCATCTCGGTTACCATCAACTTGCCCAACAATGTCACCGAGGACCTCGTAAATCGACTTTACGTTGAAGCCTGGAAGTCAGGCTGTAAGGGATGCACCGTTTATCGTGACGGTTCGCGCTCGGGCGTTCTCGTAGCTGTCGACAACAAGAAACCTAAGGTCGAAGCTCCTGCCGAGATTCACCCGCATGTAATCAAGCGTCCCATTGAGCTTGAAGCCGATGTGGTACGTTTCCAGAACAACAAGGAGAAGTGGATTGCGTTTGTCGGCCTTATGGACGGTAAACCCTACGAAATCTTCACCGGTCTGGCGGACGACGAGGATGGTATCTTCTGCCCCAAGTCGGTTTCGAAAGGTAAAATTGTCAAGACTATAGACGCCAACGGCAACAAACGCTACGACTTCGAGTTTATCAACAAGCGCGGTTACCGCACCGTCATACCGGGCCTGTCAGACAAGTTCAACCCCGAGTACTGGAACTACGCCAAACTGATTTCGGGTGTTCTCCGTTACGGCATGCCTATAGACCAGGTTCTCAAGCTGGTAAGCGGTCTCGAACTCAACAGTCAGTCCATCAATACATGGAAGATGGGTGTCGAGCGCGCTCTCAAGAAGTACCTGCCCAACGGTACCCAAGCCAGCGGACAGCGCTGTCCCAACTGTGGTAATGAGACCCTCATCTACCAGGAAGGTTGCCTGATCTGCACCTCCTGTGGTACTTCCAAGTGCGGCTGATGAAGGCTGCTGTTGCAACCGAGGTGTCGAGTCTGATAGTCGAACATCTTACCGAGATGCGCGACGATGCTCAGGCTCGGCACCTCTTGCGTTTTTTCAAGACAGCTCCCGGTCAGTACGGCGAGGGCGATCGGTTCCTTGGGTTGAAGAATCCCACAACACGCGCGGCAGTCAAACTGTTCCGAGGCGAAGTGTCCCTGCCCGACATCCCGCCGTTGCTCGCTTCGCAGTGGCATGAAGTCCGACTATGCGGCTTCCTGCTGCTCATCGAGTTGTACAACAAGGCTTGTAAGGCAAAGGACGAGGTCACGGTGGAACGCATAGTCAGTTTTTACCTCGACAACCTCGACCGTGGCAACAACTGGGACCTCGTCGACCTTGTGGCGCCAAAGATTCTCGGCGATTACATCGTCAGTCATCCCGATAAGGCGGACATACTCTACCGCCTGGCCGACCGCACCGACAGCCTCTGGCATCAGCGCGTAGCCATGGTAAGCACATGGCGCTTGAGCCAGAAGGGCATCTTCGAACACACATTCCGGTTAGCCGACCGATTCATGAACCATCCCCACGACCTTATGCACAAAGCCATGGGATGGATGCTGCGTGAGGTCGGCAAACGCGGCGGCCGCGACGAACTCCTCGATTACCTCGACACCAATGCAACCCGCATGCCCCGCACAGCCCTCCGCTACGCCATCGAGCACCTCCCCGCCCCCCTCCGCCAACACTACCTGGGGATGCGGGCGAGGCGGACGGAGCGGGTCAGCAGGTGACGGATGCGGCGCCATGACGGCAGGAAAGCTCGGGGTCGGACGGGACCGTAGGAGAGGAGAACGACCAGGAGGGAGACGAGGCCGACGATAAGTAGCCAACCGTAGATTTCCTTCATCGATACGAGCAGGGCTTGATTGGCAAGGCTTTCGTAGATTTGGCCGGGGATACGTCCGAGTCGGTCGAGAGTAGTGGCGTCGAATGTCGACGTCAGGAACTCGAGGTTCTTGGCCATGGTGTGGTTGAGGAATTCGCCTATTAATGCCGGGCCGAGGGTCGCACCCATCACTGCGCCCGTGAAGCCGTTTATGGTCAGTGCCTGCGGGAATACCATGAATGGGAGTCCGCTTTGGACGATACTTGTCAGGAACACGATCGATATAATAACCGTGGCGGCGCCTCGCGCAAACAACGGCACGAAAAGTGCTTCTTTTTCTACCCCGTAGTCTATTGTGATATAGAAGTAACCGAGATAGACGACGGCAAGAGCAAAACCGATGGCTGTCATGGTCTTATACCGCCAACGACGGCGTGCAAAAGTGTAGTATGTGAAGATGCACCCCACGATAATGCCGGTGAATACGTACCAGTTGAGGTCGATAAGATTTGTTTCGTCAAAGCCGAGGATTGTTACCGCGTACGAGTGCTCGAACACATGCTCAGTTGCAAGCAATGTGAAAAATACCAAGTAGATTAAAGTAGCGAGCAAAACATTGTGATTACGCAGTGCCATGAACGAAATGTACGGGTGATGGAGAAAGCCGGCGCGCCACAGATTTATAGCCGCACAAGCCAGTCCAAGCCAAGTGGCAAGCCATATCTCGCGTGCCTCCCACCAGTCGAAGTAGTTGCCGTAGACGCACACGAAGGTGAAGCACAGCATGAAGCCGGCCCACAGTCCCGCACCAAGCCAGTCGATGCCTAACAGGGGTATGTGAAGAGGCGTATGAACGGGGCGGACAAGGATAATCACGGCAACCATCATGACGGCCAGAAGACCCATGATAATCCAATGCATGTACTCCCACTGCATGTAGAAAGAGCAGTAGATAGCCGCGATGCCGCTCAGTTGGATAACGCTCTCCACGATGATATAGACATAACAGAAGAATACCGACATGTCGCGTACCGGCGTTAGCCACAACTGAATGGTCGAGTTACACGCAAACGTGGCCTGCATACGGAACCATCCCGCAACGAAGCATGTGCCGACAAGCACAGGCACCGAGTCGGTAGTGGCGCAGATGTATGCCGCAGCTATTAGCACCATGCAAGCGGACAACAGTTGTGTGCGGTTACTGAATCTGAACTTGACGCGGAACATCACGGCAAAGTTGATGGCCAGTCCTACTATCGAAGCGTAACCCGCCATAAGAACATCCTGTGCATGATAGCCGCCGTGCCGGCCATGTTACTCGCCGCTGCCAGGTACACACCCCCGGAAAATTGTACTATCAGCACAAAGATGATGAAGAGCCAAGGCTTGAGTTGCCGAGGCACCCACGAGGGTACGTCGGGGATGTCGAATGGTCCCTGCGGAAGTGAATGTGGATCGTGTGCCATATCAATACTCGACTTCGCACTCGACGTTCATGCCTGCCCGCAGTTGCCGCATGGCTTCGGGGCTATTGTCGGCATCAAAGGTGATGCGTACGGGCACACGTTTGCGCACCTTGACGAAATTCCCTGCCGAGTTATCCTGGGGCATCGCTGACAGCGACGCACCGGTAGCGTGCGAGATTGATTCGACCGCGCCACGGAAGACCGAGTCGGGGATAGCGTCGACACGGATGCGGACCTTCGAGCCGGGTTGGATGTGCTGTAATTGAGTTTCCTTATAGTTGGCGATGACGGTGATGTCCGAAGTGTAGACAACATCGAGCAATGTCTGGCCGGGCTGAACCAGTTGACCGACCTGTATCTCCTTGCGGGCTGCGTAGCCATCGCATGGAGCGACGATAACAGTGTACGAAAGGTTGAGACGAGCGGTGTTGAGCAGGGCTTAGGCCAGTTCGATGCCGGCTTCGGTCTGGTCGATACGACTGCGAGTTTCGCTGACAACCGACGACGTGGCCGAGCGTTGTTTTTCGAGCATATCGTAGCGGGCTTTCTTGGCTTCGTAATCAGTGCGAGCCATGTCGTATTGGTGGCGTGTCACGGACTCTTTTTCCAGCAGACGGGCGTAGCGGTCAAGGTCCGTCTTGGCCATCTCCATCAGCACTTTGGCTTCGGAGATTGAAGCCTCGCTGACGTTAACGTTGGCCGAGGCTACACCGACGCTGCGATCGGCCACAGACCGTCCTGCCAAAGCGTTACGATACTCTGCTTCGGCGCGTGCCACCTGCAAGCGCAGGTCGGCATCGTCGATAATGACAAGCGTGTCGCCTTTCTTGACCGGCTGAAATTCCTTGAAGCGTATCTCCTTAATATAGCCCTGGACACGGCTGTTGACCGGTATAACTTGTTCGTAAACAGTGGCGTTGTCCGTAAACTCGACATTGCCGGGGTGAACAAACTTGGTGTACAGCCAGTAGGCGGCTGCTGCAACGACTACGAGAGTGAGGATATATGATATGATTTTTTTGGTGCGGTGTTTCATATTTGTCCGGTTGTGAAAAGCAGTTTGTAATAAAAGTATATGATGTTGATGCGGGCGTTAACGAGATTGGTGCGGGCATCGAGCAGCGCGTTCTCGGCGTCAAGCAGGTCGGTGATCAGTGCCATGTCCTCCACGTAGCGTGTTGATACGGTGGTATAGTTACGCTCGGCGAGTTCAACGCTTTTTGAGCATGTTTTCAAGTCCTCGTAGGCCTCGAGGTAACGGGTGTAGTCGGCATTGACGTTGAGCGCCACGTCCTGTTGAGCGGCCACGAGGCTTTCTTCGGCTTTGCGTGTCGACAGCCGGCTCTTGGCCAGCGTTTTGTTGGTTTTGTATAGGGAGGATAAGTTGTAGCTTACGCCCACGCCGACATACCAATAACTGAGATTGCGGTTGATCGGTGGAATCTCGACAAGGATAGGACCGTCGATAGTCCATCCGGCTTGCAGACCTACCTTAGGCAGGCGCTCGCTGCGGGCAAGTGTCTCGGCTGTGCGGCTAATGTCTACACCGGACTTGGCCAGTTTGAGCGAAGGGGCGTTCTCGGCCGCTGCTTCTTGCCACCACGTCTCGCCTGCAGTCGGCAAGGAGCGCTGCAACATTGTCGAGTCGGGTACGAAGGTGATGTCCGCAGGCAAACCGGCAGTCTCGACAAGGTTGCGCTTAAGTATCGCGAGGGTATTATCGATTTTGGTGAGCTGCAACTCGAGGTTGGACAGGAGCAGTTCGTAACGGGTGATATCGTTGCGCAACGCCAGGCCTTGTTCATACTTGGCCTGCATCTCGGCAAGCATCTTGCGTACCTGTGCAATATTGTTGGTGACTACGCGGCGCAGGTTGTCGTACTTGTAAATATCTATATAATAGCCGGTCAGACGGAAACGCAGACCGTTGCGACTGAGCTCGGTGGCAAATCGCGATGCCGTCGATTTCAACTCGGCCATCTCGATACCGGCCGTGATGGCACCCCCGGCGTAGACGGGCTGGGTGACATTGACATTAAGTCCCGACCCGAAGTGGGGAATCGGGGCTCGCGAATAGTCCGAAAAGTCGCGCTTGGTGGTGAAGCCGTCGCCGATAAAGCTCAGCGACAAATTGGTGTTAATCTCAGGGAGGCGAACGCTGCGGGCAACGCCAATTTCAGCCCTTGCCTCGTCCTCGCCGGTAAGTGACGGACGCAACTGTACGCTGTTGGCCTCAGCCGAAGCAAATACCTTGTCGAGAGTCAGTACGCGCTCGGTGGAGGCGCATACCGTGTAGCCCGGCAGGACGGCCAAAGCCAGTCCTGCGAGCAATCGAAGATTGATCATTAAGAAACAGGAAAAAATATGGAGTTAAAAATTGGAGGAAAACACGCGTGCTGCGGACTTTACCGCAGACCAACAGCATAGGAAGCCGTGCTTTTCCAATTCTCCAGGAAACCCCAATTCCTCACGGCGGGGTTGTGCGAGACAGCACCTGAACTAAAGATAGAAGATAATGATTTGGCTAACATTTCAGAGCAACTCTTTGTGAATTGCGCTGCAAAGTTACAACTTTTTTCCCAACCGCCCAAACCGGATTTTCAGACTACCTACGTTTAGAAAAGTATAATAGAGCTAAGCCAGTTGCAAATGTACAAAAGAACTCTGTCCATTTTGTCGGCTCAGAGAAAATTGATACATACAACCAATAGGCACTGCATAAGAATGAGATAACCGAGGCTGCACGCATAATATGTATGCCAGTGACGACAATTTTTTTGTTATTCTTTATCTCCATAATGATTACAAAGTTAAATAATATTTTCAAACCAAAGTGAAATAGCAAACATAGACGCCTTCAGTTGTGCGCTAAAAGAAAGGGGGTTGGTTAGAAGGGGGTGGGGCTGTCGTCGGGGCGGAGGTCGACGGTGCCGCCTCCGAAGGAGGGTGCGCTGCCGAGGGATGCGGGTGCGCCGGCCACGTCGCTGTTCATGCTCGACATGCGGCTGGACATTACCGAACCGACGGTGGCATCTTCCCAGTTCTCGAAACGGGCATACTTGGCCGTAAAGCGGAGTTTGATATCGTCGACGGAGCCGGAACGGTGTTTGGCAACTATGAATTCGGCAACGCCGCGGATGTCGTTACCGTTGGCGTCGGTGTCGCTGCGCAGGTAATACTCGGGGCGGTGAATGAAGCACACAATGTCGGCATCCTGTTCGATGGCGCCCGATTCGCGAAGGTCGCTCAACTGCGGACGCTTGCCGTCGGTACGGCTTTCGACCGAACGGTTCAGCTGCGACAAGGCCACAACAGGGATGTTGAGCTCCTTGGCTAACTGCTTAAGCGAGCGTGAGATCATACTGACCTCCTGTTCGCGCGAGCCGAATTTCATGCCCGACGCGTTCATCAGCTGCAGGTAGTCGATGATAATGAACTTGACGTCGTGTTCGCGCACCAGACGACGCGCTTTGGTCTGTAATTCGAAGATTGACAGTGATGGTGTATCATCGATATACAATGGTGCGCCGTTGAGGTTCTTGATGCGTGCGATGAGTTGCTCCCACTCGACGGGCGACAGTTGACCTGACTTGATTTTCGAGCCTTCGATTTCGCATACATTGCTTATCATACGGTTGACCAACTGCAGGTTCGACATTTCGAGCGAGAATACGGCCACCGGTGTGTTGTAGTTGACGGTCATGTTCTTGGCCATGGACAGCACGAAGGCTGTCTTACCCATGGCGGGACGTGCAGCTATGATGATCAAGTCGCTCGGCTGCCATCCTGAGGTTAGCTTGTCCAGTTCGTGGAATCCGGACTCGATACCCGACAAACCCGATGTGCGGTTAGCGGCCGCTTCGATCTGCGCCATTGCCTGCTGGATAACGGGGTCAATCTGGGTGACATCCTTTTTGACGTTGCGTTGCGAAATCTCGAACAGTCGACCCTCCGCTTCCTGAAGCAGGTCGTCAACGTCGTTACTCTCGTCGTAGGCTTTGGATGATATGGCTGCGGTAAAATTGATGAGTTCGCGAGCCAGGTATTTTTGGGCAACAATGCGAGCGTGGTACTCAACGTGGGCTGCCGAGGACACACGCCCGGTCAATTCGGCTATAAAGGCAGGACCACCCACTTCATCGAGTGTGCCGTTGAGACGCATCTGCTCGGTGACGGTAAGCATGTCGATGGGTCGCTGGCCGGCGCCGAGCGTCTGTATGGCCTCGTAGACTTTACGGTTGGCAGGTTCGTAGAAACTGTCGGGCTTAAGGATGTCGCACACGATGGTGTAGGCATCCTTTTCGAGCATGAGCGCACCGAGGACAGCCTCCTCAAGGTCCTTGTCGCGGGGCACTATGCGACCGCCGTCGGTGTAAAGATCGGGTTCTTTGCGGGACTTCCCGCTATTATTTCGTTTGGAATAATTATCAGCCATTATGACGTAAATAAGTTAATCGAAGATTGATTCGTCGACGGTTACTTCCTCCTGTTCTTCCTCATAATAAGTGCCGGGACAGAGCTGAACATCGGCGGGGAATGTGAACTTGTCGTCCTGGCTATAGCCAAGGGCGCGATTGGCGTAAACATTCTTCATGAAGCGGCCGAATATGGGCAGTGCCATCTCGGCACCCTGGCCGTCGCGCATGCTGTTGAAGTGGACGTAGCGTTCGTCACCGCCTACCCATGCACCGGCAACGAGAGTGGGCGTAAAGGCCATGAACCAACCGTCGGAGTTAAAGTTGGTGGTGCCGGTCTTACCACCCATCTGGGCCATTATGCCATAACGGCTGCGGATGCGGTTGCCCGTACCTGAATCAACGACATTAAGAAGTATCGAGAGTATACGATAGTATGCATCGCGGCTAATTACTTCGGTCTGTATGGGGGTGAATCGTGAGATGATGTTGCCGTCGCTGTCAGCGATAGCACGAACGAATAGCGGGTCGACACGCATACCCTCGTTGGCAAATGCCGAGTACGCGCTGACCATTTCGATTAGTGATATTTCGGCCGGACCGAGTGCAAGTGAGGGCACTGCGGGCAATTGAGATGTGATGCCGAAGCTCTTCATGTAGTTGACCAGGCGGCGTGGACCGACCTTGTCGATGACGCGAGCCGATATCCAGTTGTTCGAGTTGGTTAGAGCCCAGCGCAGGTCGACCATATCGCCGATGCGGCTGCTGCCGGAGTTACGCGGTGCCCATGTGTTGCCTCCGGACAGATGGAACACCGGCTGTGCATTGAGGAACGTGCTACACGGTGTAAAGCCGTCTTCCATGGCCAGTGTGTAAAGGAATGGTTTCATGGTCGAACCGACCTGACGTTTGCCGGTAGACACCATGTCGTACTGGAAGAAGCGGAAGTCGGGACCGCCGACGTATGCCTTGACGTAACCGTTGCGCGGATCCATAGCCATGAAGCCGGCGCGGAGGATGCCCTTGGTGTATAAGATTGAGTCGCGGGGAGTCATGACCGTATCGACTGCGCCGACCCACGAGAAAAGCGTCATGGGGTAGGGGGTGTTGAACTCGCGCTCGATTTCAGCGTCTGTCAGCCCGCGTTGTTTTGCCACACGGGCACGTTCGCTTTGATTGATAGCAGCCTTGATGAGACGCAGACGGCCTGATTCGGTCAGCTCGTTCGGGTTGCTGGTGTACGGATAAGCCCGGGTGCCTTTCTTCTCCTTGTCAAAACGGCGCTGCAAGTCTTTGAGTTGCTCGGTGACAGCCTCCTCGGCGTATGCCTGCATGGTGGTGTCGATTGTGGTATATATTTTCAGTCCATCAGCATAAATGTCGTAGAATGTTCCGTCGGCTTTAGGATTCTTGGCAACCCAACCATACAGAGGGTTAGTTTCCCACAGAATGGAGTCGGTGTGGAAGCGTGCGTAGTCCCACGAAGGATAGTTGGACCGCTCGGGGTGCTTGGCGGTCAGATAGCGGCGCAGCTCCTCGCGGAAATAGGGCGCAATACCGTCTCGGTGATTCACCTTTCTGAAATTCAGTACAATAGGCAGCGCTTTGAGCGAATCGCATTCGGCTTGAGTGATCTTATCAGCCTTGCACATAAGGTCGAGAACGGTGTTGCGACGCTTAAGTGCAGCCTCGGGGTGTAGCTTGGGGTTATAAATGCTCGGATTTTTCACCATACCCACCAATAGTGCAGCTTCCTGGATATTGAGGTCGCTGGCTTTCTTGTTGAAATACACTTGAGCGGCCGATTGGATGCCAACAGCGTTATAGAGGAAATCGAACTGGTTAAGGTACATTTTGATAATCTCCTCTTTACTGTAGAAACGTTCAAGTTTGACGGCAATCATCCATTCGATGGGTTTTTGCAGTGCGCGCGACAGCAATCCGGCTGTGGGAGTTGAATAGAGCTGCTTGGCCAACTGCTGTGTTATGGTCGAACCGCCACCGGCGTTCTTCTTGCCCATCAGCAGGGTTTTGAATATAACGCGCGACAGCGCTCGGAAGTCGATACCCGAATGGTCCTCGAAACGAGCATCCTCGGTGGCGACGAGCGCGTTGACGACATTGTTGGAAATCTCGTCATAATCAGCATAAACTCGGTTTCCGGTATTGCGGTAAAAACGACCCATCTCCGAGCCTTCGGCACTGTAGATTATCGAAGCATATTGAGCCTTAGGGTTCTTAAGTTCTTCGACGGGAGGCATATAGCCGATTACACCGTTGTAAACCAGGATAAAAAATAAAAAAATCACGCCGACAAATATGCCCGTCCACTTCCACATTCGGCGGATGATACGTGAGTTTCGTGCCTCGCGATCTTTGAGCGATGCGGGTTTCTTGCCACGCCCTTTCGGTTCGCGGGCGTCATGCGAAGGGTCGGTATTTCGATATTGGGATATGCTCATAACAATTGGTCGTAGTTTGGATTGTCGCAAATTTACGAATTTTTACGCGGATAACCATAACATTGGCTCGTTATAATTCATTACTATTCTTATTGGGGTATTAAAAATGTCTCAAAATACTCATAAATGAGTATTGTAAGTTCCGGGTTGTTTTGGGGGCCGGTTGATTTTAGCAAATATTGGGTATTTTCAAAGCCGTAGGGAATACCTAACTTTGCACACCTAAAACAAAACCATCATTATGATAAAGAGATTATTCATTACGTTTTTATTTTCGATTATATATTTTACGCAGTCACTCGCTGCAGTTACTGATTCCAATATTTCCGGTCATGTTATTGACAAAGAAGACGGTGAGCACCTTGCCTACTTTCCCATTCATGTCAAGGGAACCAGTCTTGGTGCTATGACTGACGGGTCGGGGCATTATGTGATTCGTGACCTAAACCCCGGCAAATACACTCTCGAAGCGGCCTTTTCAGGCTACAAGACACTGACCAAAACGGTCGAAGTAAAAGCCGGTCAGACTGTCGAGGTCAACTTCGAGGTTGAACCCGATGCTTTTATGCTCGACCAGGTTGTCGTTACCGGTTCGAAGAGCGAGATTAAGCGCATGGAGAGCCCGGCACTTGTCAATGTCCTTAATGCCAAGGTGTTCAGTCAAGTGTCGGCCTGTTCACTCGCCGACGGCCTGAATTATCAGCCCGGCGTACGCGTCGAGAATGACTGCCAGAACTGTGGATTCACACAAGTACGCATCAACGGCCTCGATGGCCACTACAGCCAGATACTCATGAATTCGCGACCCGTTTTTTCTGCCCTTGCAGGAGTGTACGGACTCGAACAGATTCCCGCTACAATGATCGACCGTGTCGAGGTGATGCGTGGTGGCGGCTCAGCGCTGTTCGGATCGTCGGCAGTGGGTGGTACCATCAATATCATCACCAAAGATCCGGCGGTTAATACGGCCAACGTGTCGCATACGTTGACGTCGATAGGCATATCCGGTGCGATGGATAACAATACAACTGTTAACGCGTCGCTCGTCACCGACAACAGTCGTGCAGGGCTGTTTATCTATGGACAAAACCGCAATCGCGACGGCTACGATCACGATGGCGACGGATTTACCGAGATTGCTTCGCTGAAGTCGCAGACGCTTGGTACACGTGCCTTTGTCCGCCCCAACGACGGTCAGAAACTGACACTCGAGTATCACGCCACCCACGAGTTTCGTCGTGGTGGAGACAACCTGGATGTCCCCCCACATCAGGCGTGGATAGCCGAGCAGGTGGAGCACAATATCAATGCCGGCGAAGCTACATACGACATATTTACGCGCAACGGCAAAGACCACTGGGCGATTTTTGCAGCAACTCAGGCAACCAAACGTCAAAGTTATTATGGTAGCGGCATGGATCCGGATGCGTATGGTCGCACGGCTGACCTTGTTGTAACAACCGGAGCTCAGTGGACCCACAAGATGGATCGTTTTCTGTTTATGCCATCCGAGTTGGTTGCCGGCGTAGAGTATGACTACAATCGACTGCACGACGTAACCATCGGTTATAACCACGACCTGCTGCAGCGTGTGCATATAGTGGGCTCATATCTGCAGAACGAGTGGCGCGATGAGCACTGGGGATTCCTTGTAGGAGCCCGACTTGATAAACATTCGATGATCGACCATCCTATCATCTCGCCGCGACTCAATCTTCGTTATAATCCGTCGGCGCGACTTAACCTCCGTGCAAGTTACTCAACAGGTTTCCGTTCGCCTCAGGCATACGACGAAGATTTCCATATCGCTATCGTCGGAGGTGAGCGCGTTGTTACCGTCCTTGCCCCCGGGCTGAAGCAGGAGAGTTCGAACAGTGTCAGTGCCTCGGCCGATATGTACTTCGACTTTGGCAACGTACGAACCAACTTCACTGTCGAAGGCTTCTACACCGACCTGAGAGATGTATTTGCGTTGCGCATGCTTGACGAACCGGATGCATGGGGCAATACAGTCCTCGAACGTTATAATGGTTCGGGCGCACGCGTAATTGGAATTAATCTTGAGGCCAAAGCAAACTTTACACCGCGCATGATATTGCAAGCCGGTGCAACCATTCAGCGTAGCCGTTACAAAGAGCCGGAGCAATGGAGTGATAATCCTGACGTGCCTGCGGTTAAGAACATGTTCCGAACGCCTGATGTTTATGGCTATCTGACTTACAATTGGGATATTAGCAAGCGTTGGGTGGTCACTGCTACCGGCACTCTGACCGGACCGATGTATGTCCAGCATATCGCCGGGTCAGGAACTCCGATAGACGTGGTTAAGCGTACGCCGACATACTTCGACGCAAACCTGAAAGCAACATATTGCCTCAAGATCTTCAAACGCGTGGATGTTGACATCCACGCAGCCTTAACCAATGTGTTCAATAGCTATCAGAACGATTTCGACCGCGGCCCCGAACGTGACTCCGGCTACATCTACGGCCCGATGATGCCGCGTTCCCTCAACTTCGGCATCTCAATCTCTCTTTAACTGCAAGCCGTACCTCGTAGTTATCCTTAGTTAGCCTTCTTCATTTTGGCGCCTACGTACAGGCCGTCATATTGGGAAAGAAGCGAGTTGACTGTCTTGAATGATGAATTCGAGGATACGGAACTGATTTTCTTTGCAACAGCAAGAATCTTCGAAGCGTTGAAGGTGAGGTTAAGCAGCGAACCGGATTTGGTGGCGATACAATCAACCTTGCCGATGCTTACCTTGCCAAAAGCGGAGAAATTGAATACCAGGTTTGAATCTTTCGACTTCTCAATGGTGCCGGTCAGTTTCATGGCACCCAGGTTGAAAGTGAAAGTGAGGTCGCTGTTAACAATGAGCTGGCTCTTTTCGAGACCGGCCTTTTTGTAGTAGGGCGCGAGCTTGTTCTCGATAGTAGTCGAGGCCGCCGCGCCACCTATGTTAGCTAATGCGTTTTCGCCCTTGAAGTTGACACCGGGTGACGAGTAGTTCCATGTGCCGACGAGGTCTTCGGCTGTGAAGTTCGAAGTGGCGGTGGCGTTCTGTACAGCTTGCACACCGGCGCCAACGAGTTTGCCAAGGTCGAACTTTTGGGCCATCGCCGCGGGACATGCAATTATCGTGGCTATGAATAAACCTTTGAGGGCGGTCGAAATTTTCATGATTAGGTTCGTAATATTAATAATGTGATGTTAGAATGTATTTTTAGAAATGCCTTCCTGACGATCGGCTAATATACGGTCAAGGATCACGTTCATGCCTTTGGTGGGGTAAGCCGGATGTGCAGAAGTGTCGGGAGTCAAGGTTATCTCTCCGAAATATGTCCTGCCGTCTATTATATAGAAATCTATTCGGGCATATTCCTCGTCTTTCGACAATTCGTGCGCACAACGGAGAAGCTCGTCAAGGTTTTCAGGGCGCTTTATACTGCCTTCAGCAGCACGGAATCGTTCGTTAATAGCTTCGGGATACTCGTTCCAATCGGTATCGAAGGCCATAACGCGGAAATCGAAGTGGGTTTTTTCGTCGCGGTCAAGAAAAACGTATATACGCACAGGTTTTCCGTTGACACAATGTATCTTGTAGTCTGTCAGCGACGTGCGACCCTCTTCCTTCATGAACTTTTCGGCTATGATACGCGGCGGAATCAGAGAGTAATGTTGCTGCGCTGTAAGTTCCGGGTAAGGGAACTTTAATGCCTTGTTTAGATCTGTGATGGCTTTGGCTTTGTCCAATTTTGATTTATCGTGAACGAAGATGTTTGTCGCACAGCCGTTGTTGGTTTTGAGGATGAATTTGTCAGGCAACGCATCAAAGTCAATGTCGTTCCCGTCTTCCCAAGCCCCAAGCAACGGAATCAGGTACTGCTCTCCGATACGCTTGGCTACAAAATCACGCACGGCGAGCTTGTCAGCCTTCATAGCCCAATCCTTGTTCTTTGCATTAAAGCTGGCCGACCGGAAAACGTACTCCATCATACACGTCGTTTTGTCGAGTGGGCCCGTCAGGTTGACAAAACGCTTTGCGGCCTTAAAAGCACGTGTCTGGATGACAAGTTTGGGGAAAGCGCGGCCGATTTTGGCCAATAGATTTACGATCATCAGTTTACGATTTCTTTGATGTTTTCATCTTGACTTACCTCCGCATCGACAGCTCCCCACTTACTGTTCTTGGAGATGTATTCGGGAACAATATGCTTGATTTCGGCCACTATATCGTGGAAGTTCACAGCGGCAACGTGTTTGGCCAGACGTTCCAGGTGCTGACACACTTCCTCGTAATCGTATTGGCGAACCTTAGCAATCATAATCTTCTTGTGGTGAGTTGCCATAGTCTGTTCGCGGTCATTGAGGAGTTCTTCGTAAAGCTTCTCGCCCGGACGCAAGCCGGTCTCGACAATCTTTATGTCTATATTGGGACGCAAACCGGCGAGCGAAATCATGCGGGTTGCAAGGTCATAAATCTTGACCGGTTTGCCCATGTCGAAAATAAAGATCTCGCCACCTTGACCCATGCAACCGGCTTCGAGCACCAGCGAGCATGCTTCGGGGATGGTCATGAAATAGCGAATGATGTCGCGGTGTGTCACCGTAACCGGTCCGCCGGCTTCAATCTGGCGACGGAAGAGAGGGATGACAGACCCATTACTACCCAACACGTTGCCGAAACGGGTGGTAATGAACTTAGTGGTGCGTCCGTCAATGGTCTTACGCAGGTGGTTTGCCAACGACTGCACGTATATCTCGGCTACTCGCTTCGACGCGCCCATTACGTTTGTGGGATTTACCGCTTTGTCAGTCGAAATCATCACGAACTTCTCAACATTGTATTTCAAAGCCAAGTCTGTTAGATTCTTTGTACCGAGGATGTTGGTCGTTGCGGCTTCGCTCGGATTGCATTCCATCATGGGCACGTGTTTGTAGGCGGCCGCGTGGTAGACAATACGAGGCTTGAAGTCGTTGAAGATGCGCTCCATGCGGCCGTGGTTGGCAACGTCGGCTATACACAATTCGATGTCAGTGTCGGGGTACGTGCGTTCCATCTCGAGTTGCATGTCGTGCATCGGGGTTTCTGCCTGGTCAACAAGGACAATCTTTCCGGCACCAAATGATGCGACCTGACGTACAATTTCGCTGCCGATTGAGCCGGCAGCGCCAGTTATCATGATGGTCTGACCCTGCAGACGGTTTTTGATATAGGATTTTTCGGTCACAATAGGCGGACGACCAAGAAGGTCTTCGATGCGAATGTTCTGCACATGCGGCGAGAGGATAGGTGCGCCATCCTCATGGTCAACATTGAATTCCTCGATCTGGTTGAGCATCAACAGTCGTATACCGCGCTGAAGGAACACGTCGGCAGCCTCCTGACGGATAAATTCCATCTGGGTGGAAAGGAACATCAGTGTGTCGCTGTTATACTCCTCAAACAATTTCCCGACAGTCTCGGGATTGTAGGGGCGGATGGGTATGCTGCCGGCAATCACACCGGTGGATTTTTCAGACTGACTGAGGAGCAGCACGGGGTCAAACTGACCGTCGACCTCGTTCTTAAGAGCGATAGCGACTGCGTACGAATTGATGGCTGAGCCGAGCAGTATAACCCGCTTACGCTCTTTGTTAGCGGTGCGAGCCACCGAGAAAATCGACTTGATTATGATACGGCTTGCTACAAGAAGCGCAAAGGAAATGAAGCAGATAGTAAAGATATTCCAGGTTCCGAAGTAGTTGAAGCCTGCTGTATTCTTAACGATCCAATCCGATATGAATGCCACGATAGCAGCTGTGCCGATTGCTGTAAAAATACGATAGGTGTCTTCAAAAGCCGAGAGCCGGACGATTGACTTAAACGGCTTGAAAATAAGCATAGTGAGAAACAGCAATCCGGTAAACAGCAATGCCTTGACCCATGGATCAAGGAAAAGATTGGCTCCGCTCGTCGGAGTGGTTTCAGGATTAAGGAAAAATGTGGAGAAGGTTGCAATGAGCACCAGCACTATATCGGTCGACAATACAATCCACGAGGGCATGGGAGCCTTCATAAACGCCTTTACCAGGCGAGAGTTTTGTATTGCGTTTAGCAAGAATTTTTTCATCGTGAGAATGATTGTGTATTATTCCAACTACAAAGTTACACAAAATTCTGCACAGTTGCAAGTTTTACTACAAATAAAGCCCTGAACGGTGTGCGAACAGGGCTTTTTGCGGTGATAAATAAGTAATTTCTATGTTATTTCTTGATGCCGTCGCGGATCAGCAGGGCGTCGATTGTGGGTTCGCCGCCACGGAAACGTCGATACAGCTCAGCAGGATTTTCGGTACCACCTTTCGACAGAATATTGTCGCGGAACGATTGCGCTGTCTTTTGGTCAAAAATGCCGTTTTTCTTGAATACCGAGAATGCGTCGGCATCCAGTACTTCAGCCCACTTGTAGCTGTAATAACCGGCGGCATAACCACCGGAGAAGATGTGGCTGAACTGTGGCGCAGTCAGGCTGCCGTCGACAGGCTCGAAAATCTGTACATCGGCAATAGCGGCGTTCTCAAAAGCCACCGGGTCGGCGACGGGATCGGTAATTGTGTGGTAAGCCATATCGAGATAGCCGAACATCAGCTGACGCATGCAGGCGTACGCGGCACCGTACTGTGACGATTCGATAAGACCCTTTATAAGGTTTTCCGGAATAGCCTCACCGCTCTGATAATGACGCGCGAAGCCGTCGAGGAACTCACGCTCCGTCAGATAGTTCTCGTTGAACTGAGAGGGGAGTTCGACAAAGTCGCGATAAACCGAAGTACCCGACATCGAGCTATACTTTGTGTTAGCCAGAAGTCCGTGCAGGCTATGTCCGAACTCGTGGAGGAATGTTTCTACTTCGTAAGGTGTAAGCAGCGAAGGGGTGTCCGCTGTAGGCTTGGTGAAGTTCATCACGATCGACACGTGCGGGCGCGAGTTGGTGCCGTCGGCAGCGATAAACTGGTCCTTGAAGCCTGTCATCCATGCTCCGGGGCGCTTGCTTGGGCGAGGGAAGAAATCGGTATAGATGACGCCAAGGTAGCTGCCATCTTTATCCTTGACTTCAAAAGCCTTAACGTCCGGATGATAAACCTCGATGTCTGGGTTTTCCGTGAAAGTCAATCCATAAAGCTTGGTGGCAAGACCGAATACT
>CAZNGJ010000050.1:0-17790 GCA_964572615.1 uncultured Bacteroides sp. | reverse complement strand
GCGCGATTATTCGGGCCTGGTAGTTGACCCCACGAAATCGTATTGGGAAAATATACAGAACGCTATCCTGTTCAACCAGGATTTCAGCAACAAAGACTACGGCAAACCTGTCGACCGCGACCGTTGGTACATGTCGCCACAGACTGTAAATGCCTATTACAATCCGACAACTAACGAAATCTGCTTCCCTGCAGGTATCCTCCAGGCCCCGTTCTTCGACCCCGAAGCAAACGATGCCGAGAATTACGGTGCTATCGGTGTGGTTATCGGTCACGAAATGACTCACGGCTTTGACGACCAGGGTCGTATGTACGACAAGGACGGCAACCTCGTCAACTGGTGGACCGACGCCGATGCAGAAGCGTTCAAGAAACTGGCCGACGGTCTTGTTGAGCAGTTCGATCAGGTTGTAGTACTTGGCGACACCCACGCAAACGGCCGCTTCACTCTCGGTGAAAACATCGCCGACCAGGGTGGTCTGCGAGTTTCGCACACCGCGTTCCACAAGGCTCTCGGAGACAACAACGAGAGCATTAAGGGTTTCACCCCCGACCAGCTTTTCTATCTGGCATACGCTAATGTATGGGCCGGTAATATCCGTGATGCCGAGATACTGAACCGCACCAAGAGCGACCCGCACTCGCTCGGCCGTTGGCGTGTCAACGCAACGTTGCGTAACATTCAGCCTTTCTTCGAGGCTTTCTCCATCACCGAAGGCGACCCGATGTACCGACCCGAAAACGAGCGCGTAGTCATCTGGTAATCTCAGGATTTCATCTGATTTATCAAGAGGTTGCAACCCGATAACAAGGGTTGTGACCTCTTCTTTATACTATCCTTGGAATTTCCAAAAAAAATTAGTAATTTTGTGGAAATAAAGGAAACTATACCCCAAACCCGAAATATGAAATTCAACGTTCCCAGCAAACAGTTCTACAACGCCATATCGGCTGTTGGAAAAGTAATAAACAACAAGAACGCCCTGCAGATTCTTGACAATTTCCTTATCACACTCAAAGGCGACCAGCTTACAGTTTCGGCTATGGATGTCGAAAACTACCTGAGCGCCACCATCACTGTTGCCGATCCCGAAGGCGAAGGTTCGTTCTGCCTGCATGCCGGGCGTCTTGTCGAACTCTTCAAGGAGATTCCCAGCCAGGGTGTTTCCATCCATGTCGATGACCGTCTCAACGTCCATGTCGAATTCAGCACCGGCGAGTGCGACCTGGTTGGTCTGCCGGGTATCGAATATCCCGCATACAACCCCGAAAACGAGCAGACCGACGAGGAGCCCGTAACCTTCCAAGCGCTGACCTCGCAGTTTGTCAAGGGCATCGAGAACACCCTCTTTGCCGTGAGCGACGATACATACCGCGCCGTCATGATGGGCGTATTCGTGGACATCAAACCCGAAGGACTGACTTTCGTGGCAACCGACACCCGCAAGCTTGTCCGTTACTGCGACAACCGCCATCGTCCCGGCATCACCGGTTCGTTCATTCTGCCGCAGAAACCCGCCAACATTATCAAGAACGTATTTGACGGCGAGGACCTTCTAACTGTTACAATGACTCAGCGCAGCGCCGAGTTCAGCAACGGCTACATCGTGTTCAACTGCCGCTTCATCCTTGGCCGTTTCCCCGACTATAACAAAGTCATCCCCAAGAACAACAATTTCGTTCTGTCCGTCGACCGCGGCACTTTTGCCTCGGCTGTTCGTCGCGTAGGTCTGTCGAGCGACGAAGGATACCGACTGGAGAAATTCAACGTCCTGCCCGACAAACTCATCATCAAGGCCGACGACCCAAACCTGTTAACCCGCAGCCGCGAAGAGATCCCATGCTCGTTTACAGGCGATAACCTCATTATCGGTTTCGACTGCGAACAGTTGGGCAATATACTCAATATCATAAAAAGTACCGACGTTCAGGTACGCCTCGGCGATGCGTCGCGTCCCGGTATCTTCGAACCGACCGAGACCGAAGCCGAGACTTCGCTGCTGATTCTGCTCATGCCCATGACTGTGGGCGAATTCTGATGCGCTAAACGTTAATATTTTCATTGCGCTAAATCTAAATGAAGTATTGATGGCACTCAATCTGAAACGCCCCATAATATTTTTCGACCTCGAGACCACCGGCCTCAACATCACGCAGGACCGTATTGTCGAGTTGTCGTTTATCAAGGTTATGCCCAACGGCGAGGAGATAAGCAAGACCCGTCGTATCAACCCCGAAATGCCCATCCCCGCAGAAGCTACCGCAGTACACGGTATAACCGACGACGATGTCAAGGATCAGCCTACGTTCAAGCAGATAGCCAAGTCGCTCGCTGAGATATTCAAAGGCTGCGATTTCGGAGGATTCAACTCCAACCGTTTCGATGTTCCGATGCTTGACGAGGAGTTCAATCGCGCCGGCGTTGACTTCGACTTCTCCCGCGCCCGTTTTATTGACGTCCAGACCATCTTCCACAAGAAAGAGCCTCGTAACCTTGTGGCTGCTTACAAGTTCTACTGCGGTCAGGATTTTCCCGACGCTCACCACGCCGACGCTGACACACGCGCAACCTACGAGGTTCTAAAGGCGCAGCTCAACCGTTACTCCGACCTTGGTGACGACGTTGAGTCGTTGGCCGAATTTTCGTCACAGAATCACAATGTCGACCTTATGGGTCGTCTGATATACAACGAGGACGGGGTCGAAATCATCAACTTCGGCCGATACAAGGGTCAGCCTGCCGAACAGGTACTGAAACGTGACCACGGTTATTACGGCTGGATCCAGCAGGGTGACTTTTCGGGTAACACCAAACGTGCTTTCACTCGCATCTTCATGCGTGTCAAGGCTAATGAGAAAAAATAATAACTCCCGCAATGACAACATCCTTACAGGGAAAACATATCGTACTCGGTATAACCGGTGGAATAGCCGCGTACAAGTCGGTGTTTCTGCTGCGGCTTCTGATCAAGGCCGGAGCGGAAGTGCAGGTCGTTATGACTCCCAATGCAAAGGAGTTTATAACTCCCGTGACACTGTCGTCGTTGAGCGGCAAACCCGTTGTCAGCGAGTTCTTCACCGCTAACACCGGCGAGTGGCACAGTCACGTCGACCTCGGTCTTTGGGCAGATGCCATGGTGATAGCCCCTGCCACAGCTTCGACTTTAGGCAAGATGGCTAATGGTGTTGCAGACAATATGCTCGTCACGACCTACCTGTCAGCCAAGGCGCCGGTATTCGTTGCCCCGGCGATGGATCTGGACATGATGGCTCACCCTTCGACAACCCGCAACATCGAACTGCTGAAAAGCTACGGCAATCATATCATAGACAGCAAATCGGGCGAGTTGGCCAGTCACCTTGTAGGCAAAGGGCGAATGGCCGAGCCGGAGGAGATAGTAACCGTACTCGCCGAGTTTTTTGGTACGTCGCAGGATCTCGTTGGCAAAAATGTGCTCATCACGGCCGGGCCAACGCACGAACCTATTGATCCCGTGCGCTTTATCGGTAATTATTCGACCGGCAAAATGGGTTATGCACTCGCTACGGAGTGCGCATCACGTGGCGCTTCTGTTACCCTGGTATCAGGGCCGGTTGCCGACGTTCACACAGACACTTCAATGAATATCGTCAACGTGAAGACTGCCGGCGAAATGCTTAAGGCCTGTGAAGACGTTTTCCCCTCCTGCGACATCGCAATCATGGCAGCAGCGGTGGCCGACTATCGGCCCGAGCATTGCGCCGACCGAAAGATCAAACGGGAAGAAAACGGTATCGAGAGCATCCAACTCGTCAAAAATCCTGATATCGCTGCAACTTTGGGCGCGTCTAAGACCACCGGCCAGTACTTGGTAGGGTTTGCACTCGAAACCGACCACGAGTTGGAACACGCTACGACAAAGTTGGAGCGCAAAAACCTCGATGCCATCGTGCTTAACTCGCTTGCCGAGAAAGGCACTGGCCTCGGTACGGACACTAACCGTATCGACTATCTTCGTCGCGACGGGCAGGTGACACGATTCGAGTTGAAACTTAAATCAGCCGTCGCCCGCGATATTGTCAACGAGATTGTACGCGACATTGACTGCCGCTAATTTTTCTAAGTTATAACCTACCACTCTCTCCCTCAATATGAATAAGTTACTGACTATAATAGCCTTCTTAGCCGTGTCGTTTGTCTCGCTCCGCGCGCAGGAACTTAACTGCCAGGTCGAGGTGAACAGCGATCAGGTGCAAGGCACGAACAAGTCTGTCTTCGAAACGCTTCAAACTGCCATTAACGAGTACATGAACACCAATGTGTTCACTAACGCACAGTTTGCCGCAAACGAGAAGATTGACTGTCGCCTGTTTTTTACCATCAAGGAAGTCAACGACAACACCTTCACCGGCGATTTGCAGATTCAGGCTACACGACCGGTGTACAACGCATCGCTTACAACGACGCTTATCAACTTCAAGGACAGCAAAATAGAATTTTCTTACCAGGAAAATGAGCCTCTGATTTTCTCGGTGAACTCAATGGAGAGCCAGTTGACGGCAATTCTCAACTTCTATGCCTACCTAATTCTCGCTATTGACTTTGACTCGTTCTCTCCCAAAGGTGGCGAGCCTTATTGGGAACGACTCAAAGAGATCGTACAGATGGCACAGTCATCGGGCGAAAACGGTTGGCGCGCATTCGAGGATACCAAGAACCGCAGTGCCGTGTTGAGCGCATATACCGAAGGTGCGACCTCGGCCATCCGCGACCTCTATTATCGCTACCACCGCAACGGGCTCGACGAGATGGCCACTTCGCCCGATAAGGGTCGCTCAAATATCACCAAGTCGCTAGACAACCTGAAGACTGTTTACGACGTAGCTCCCATGAGTGTTGCCCTGTCCATGTTCAAGGATGCAAAACTTGACGAGCTGGTAAATATATACTCGCAGGCTCCGTCGGAAGAACGTAACAAAGTGTACGAACTGCTTGAACCGTTGTACCCGACAGATCGCGATCGTCTGGAGCGTATCAAACAAGGTAAGGATAAAAACTGATACTATGCTTGCCACACTACACATCTCCAACTACGCACTTATCAAAGAACTCGATATCGAATTCGGCGAAGGGCTCAACATAATAACCGGCGAAACAGGTTCGGGTAAATCGATCGTACTCGGTGCCCTCGGGTTACTGATGGGCGACCGCGCCCATAGCAAGACCGTGCGCAACGGCGAAACCAAGACTGTAGTCGAAGCCCGTTTCGATATCCGCAATTACAAGGGTTTTAACGAATACCTCGAAAGCAACGATATTGATACCGACACCGAACAGTGTATCATGCGTCGCGAGGTAACAGCACGCGGCACTTCGCGGGCGTTCATCAACGATACACCCGTGACACTCAACGTCCTCAAAGGAGCATCAACATACCTTCTCGACATCCATACCCAGCATCAGAATATGATGCTGACCGACCCGGCCTTTCAGTTGGAAGTGCTCGATTCGCTGGCCGGTAACAAGGAATTGCTCGAAGAGTACCGGAAGGAATTTTCGGCATATAAAGTTGCCCTCAAACGGTACACCACAACTCGAGACACCCTGAAGCGTAATAAAGCTGAAGCGGAGTACAACACCTACCTTCTCGGACAACTCAACGCACTTGACCTCAAGCCCGGCGAACAGGAACAACTCGAACAGGAACGCGACATCGTCGCTAACGCCACGGAAATTAAGTTGCACTTGTCGGCTGCGCTCGATGCCTTGTCGCGAGCTGACAAGGATGTGCTCAGCCTCTTGTCAAGCGCCGGCTCGGAACTCGAATGTTTGACCGACTTTGTGGGTGACTCGCAGGCTCTTACCGATCGATTGGAGAGTGCGCGAATCGAAATAGCTGATATTGTAGACACTCTTGAAGAGTATGACAATACCGTATCGGCGTCGGACACCGACCTGGACGACATCGAGCGGCGTCTTGGCGAAATCTACAGTCTGCAATCACGCCATAACGTGAGTTCGGATACCGAACTTATAGCCATTCGCGAGCGTCTCAAGCAAGCGGTTGATGCTGCAGAAAACGGCGACGAACTCCTGGCCGAGATTGAGGAAGAAGCCAAGGCGGCCAAGCGCCGCGCCGTACTTGTGGCTCGCAAACTCAACAAAGCCCGAACCGAGATGGCCGCCACGTTGGCTGACGAACTGAAAGCGCGCGCCGTACCGATGGGCATGGCGAACCTCCGCTGCGAGATACGCGTTACCACCGACAAATTGTCGGAAACCGGTATGGACACTATCGACTTCCTGTTTGCTTTCAACAAGAACCAGTCGCTGATGCCCGTTGGCAAAACAGCCTCCGGGGGTGAAATCTCCCGCGTTATCCTTGCCTTGAAGTCCATTATGGTCGAAAAGATGAACCTCCCCACCATCATTTTTGACGAGGTAGACACGGGTGTTTCAGGAGACGTGGCCAACCGTATGGCCGACTTGATGATCCAGATAGGCCATCACACTCAGGTAATCACCATCACCCACATTGCGACGGTAGCAGCCCACGGCTCGCGTCACTTCAAGGTGTACAAAGAGGACACCGACGAAAAAACAAATACCTATATCCGTCTGTTAGACAATACGGAGCGACAGCACGAACTGGCAACCATGATCTCCGGTGACCCGAACGATGCAGTTGCCTTGCAGACTGCCCGCTCCCTCCTTGACAAACAGACGTGAACACGCCAACAACACTGACATAAAGCATTACAACGAACATGACACCCGAAGATTATATTTACGGTATCCGCGCCGTCATCGAAGCCATCGAGGCCGGTCGCGAGATTGACAAGATTCTAATCAAAAAAGACCTGAGCAGCGACCTTGCCGGCGAATTGCTTGCTCTGCTCAAGGAGCGTCGCATACCTGTTCAGCGTGTGCCCATTGAGCGCATCAACCGCATCACCCGTAAGAATCACCAGGGAGTCGTTGCTATGCTGTCGGCTATCACATATCATCGACTGGACCATCTCGTTCCCCAACTTTACGAAGAGGGCCGGTTGCCTTTTCTTGTTGTCCTCAACGGTATAACCGATGTTCGCAATTTTGGTGCGATTGCCCGTACCGCCGAGTGTGCCGGCGTGGATGCCATCGTCATCCCGGAAGCCGGTAGTGTGAGTGTCGGAGCCGACGCCGTCAAGACATCGGCCGGCGCATTACTCCGCATACCCGTGTGCCGCGTTCGCAACCTTGGTCATGCCGTCACCTACCTCGAAGAGAACGGGTATAATATGGTGGCAGTGACCGAAAAGGCTAATTACAACTATACCCAGGCCGATTACACCTCGCCTGTAGCTTTGGTTATGGGTGCCGAGGATACGGGCATTTCTCCCCACATCCTAAAAGCATGCGCTACTAAAGTGTCGATACCTATGTTTGGCAATATCGGATCGCTCAATGTATCCGTTGCCGCCGGTGTACTTATGTACGAGGTTGTACGACAGCGTCTTGAAGCCAATATGGAAGTTATTTAATTAGAATCCGAATAAAGAAATCGAGTTGGAGCGGGTAGCCTGTGCTATCTGCTCCACTGTTTTACCGGTGGCGTCGGCAATCGTAGCTGCGATGTACGGCAGATAAGCGCTCTCGTTGGGTTTACCGCGCTTAGGGACGGGAGCGAGATAAGGTGAATCAGTCTCGAGTAACAGTCGGTTTTCCGGAATAGCAGGCACAACTTCTCGAAGATTGCTGTTCTTGAAAGTAACAATACCGTTGATACCGAAATAGTAGTTATCTCCCATTGACAAAATGCGCTCGACATCGTCGACCGACCCTCCAAAACTATGAAAAACGGCAACCACTTCTTTATGGCGTGAAAGTACCTCGAGAGTTTCGTCCTGACCTTCACGGCAATGGATGATAACCGGTAAACCAAGCGCCGACGCCTCGGCCAACTGACGGTCGAACACCTCCATCTGTTTGTCGCGGAAAGTCTTGTCCCAATAAAGGTCAATACCGACCTCTCCGACAGCGACATAACCTGCGCCGGACTTCAATTCGGCAAGAATCGACTCTAGAACTTCATCGGCATCTTCCTTGACCTCGGTAGGGTGCAGCCCCATTGTCATCCGCAAGTTATCGGGAAAAGCTGCCGCGAGCCGTTTGAGCAGGTCTATTGAAGCCAAATCGACATTAGGCATAATCATACGGTCAACCCCTGCTGCAATAGCGCGACGCACAAAACCTTCGGCATCCTCATTATAATAAGGATGGGTATGAGTATCGGTAAACATGGTTCGGTAATCAGTTCATGCGGTCGACAAGCGTTTCGGCCAGTTTGATAAAATAGCGACGCGACTCTTCGTCCATCTTAACTTCGTCGAGAGAATTGACAGCATCGTGCGAGTACTTTCGAATTAATTCGAGAATACGGGTATCGAGCCCGAGAGTGCGGTAAACCTCGGTAACGTTCTCAATCTTTTCGGCATCGGCGAATCGACCTTCCAGGGCTTTCTGCATCGCGTTGGTCGTATCTTCGTTACGCGCCGTAATCATCAGCCACGTTTTCTTGTCGTTGAGAATATCGTCACCTATCTGCTTGCCGAAAATCAACGGATCGCCGAAAGTGTCGAGGTAGTCGTCGCGCAACTGGAAACCCAAACCGAGATTGATACCGTAACGGTATAGCGCTTCGGCCGCTTCGGCATCGGCATCTGCGATGATTGAGCCAATCTTGAGGGCACAACCGAGCAAAACCGATGTTTTCAAACGAATCATCTCCAGATATTCGTCGACCGTCACATTGTCGCGCTCCTCGAAGTCCATATCGAGTTGCTGGCCTTCGTAGATCTCGATGGCAGTGGTGTTAAATGTGTCGAGGACGGCACGCAGATGCCGGTCTGCACAGTTGCACACCAATTGAGTTGCCATTGTCAACATGGTGTCACCCGACAGTATGGCGGTATTAGCGCTCCAACGGCGATGTACCGTCGGCTGACCACGGCGCACGTCACTGTTGTCCATCACGTCGTCGTGCAGGAGCGTGAAATTGTGGAACATCTCGATACCGAGACACTGGTCGCGTGCATCTTCGGGGTTGCCGCCAAAGGCGTGTACCGCAGCGAGCAGGAGGGTGGGGCGTATGCGTTTTCCACCTGCTCGCAATGTGTATTGTATCGGTTCGTACAGACCTACAGGGTTAGTCGGATATATGAGACTGTCGAACCAGTCGGAGATACGATCGTGGAATATATCGGATAGTGACATATTGTTGAGTTAAAAAATAGGACAAACGGCTGTCAATGACAGTCAGCCGGGATTTGCGGGTGTAAAGTTACGGTTTTTACTTTGGATATTCAAGAATATTTGGTACTTTTGCGTAAAATAAATCGACAACCACAAAAATCCGGGCCATGAGGCCAACCCTTAATATGCTTAAACAATCCATACGTTGTGTCCTTAGCTGCGCCGTCATGGCAACGGCATGCCTGACCGCAGCGGCAGCCGAAGTACTTGGCATCAAAGGTGAAAACCATTCTTCCATAGGTATTTACATCAAAGACTTAAAAGCCGACACGATAGTGTTCGAGTCGGATGCCGACCGCGGACTTATCCCCGCTAGTATCACCAAGGCTTACACAAGTGCCACAGCTATGAGCATGCTTAGCGAGAATTTCCGCTTCGACACCCGCGTTTACCTGACCGGCTCAAAGGGGGAAAACGGCGAGTGGAACGGCAATATCATCGTTAAGGCTTCGGGCGACCCGACTCTCGAAAGCGAATTTTTCCCTAAAAACGCAGGCTTCATTACCGAAATTATCGGAGCGCTGCAAACCAAGGATATTACCAAAATCAACGGTGATGTTCTCTTGGAACGCGTTGACGAAACCCACGACTATGCCGAGGGGCCGCTCGACTGCTGGGGCATAGATGATGTTTGCTGGGCGTATGGTGCAGGTATATTCGATTTTAACTGGGCTGACAACTATTTCGGCATCTATCCCGCAACCGGCAAGACAACGTCGCCCGTACCGGGACTGGAATATACCGTTTGGCAAAAACCGTGGAACAAAGGTATGGATCTGATACGCGGCATCTACTCCGACTCACTGATCATTGTGGGCAAGCAATATGCTACCGACCACAAAGCCCGCATCAACACTTCGATGCCTTATCCCTTCAAGGTGTTCCGAGCCAAACTGATCGAACGTATGGCCGCCAAGGACATCGCGGTTACGGCAAAGAAGAGTGAAGCCCCGTCGGGTCGCAGTCTCCTTGTAAGTCACAAATCACCACGCCTTGACGACATCCTGCGCAGCTTGATGGTACGCAGCGACAATATGTTTGCCGAAGGTATGCTGCGCGTACTCGGCACTAAGTACGGTGACCGATATGCCTCGGTGGCAACCGAAAACGAGCTCTGGGCGGGTCGCGGTCTCGAACCTCAGTACATCCACCTCAACGACGGCAGCGGGCTGTCGCGCGGTGACTGCCTGAGTCCCCGCTATATGGGACAGATGCTTGAATGGATGGCCCGCAGCAACATGAGCAAGCGCTACGTGGCGCTTTTCCCCGTAGCCGGCAAGGACGGCACGATGAAGAATTTCATGGCCGATACCCCCTTGAAAGGTCGGTTGGCAATGAAGACAGGCAGCATGAGCGCCGTGCAGACCTACGCCGGCTACCTGGTGGACGAGGCCGGCGTGCCAACGCATGTCGTCGTTGTCATGGCCAACAACTTCTACTGTACCCGCGCCGACCTCAAAAAAGCAATTTCCAATTTCCTCATTAATAAATTAACGCCAGTAATTTAAGTATATATTATGCAAAACATCAATGAAATAATCGCACTCAACGCCGAACTCGAAGGTCTGCTTCATGTTCTGGCCAAACGCGACAACGCGTCGATACGCGAACTTCTCAAAACCAAATACGCAAACTATACCTCGGCATTCGAAAAACTGCTTGCCGAAATGGAGTCGACCCCGACTGAAGAGAGCCCCGCCCAACTGGAGCAGGTAGACCATGTGCTCGCCCAAGACGAGGCTAAGGACCAGGAGGCAGTGTCGGGCGAGGTTGAAGACGAGATGGACGCTGCCACGGAGGCGATTGAACATGGTGAGCAGGAGGACGAAGCCTCACTGTTGCAGGATGATCCCGAAGTCGTGGAGTTTGACCATGAAGACAGTCAGCCTGTTGTATTCGAAGAAGAACCCGCTGAAAGCGAATCCCGTGCCGAAATACGCGTCGACGAAATGCTGTCGCGAAAAGGTGCTACCGACCTGAAACGAGTATTCACGCTTAACGACAAATTCCTGTTCCGCAAAGCACTCTTCAATCAGGACGATTCCCTGTTTGCCGAGACTCTTGAACATCTGGCCGCGCTCGACTCGTTTGACCAAGCCAAGGCTTATCTGGCTAACGACTTGGGTTGGAACCTTGCGGACGAAAACGTCGACCTCTTCCTGTCTATAATCAAACCTCACTACGAACAGTAATGGCCGGGACACTCTATATCGTACCGACACCAGTGGGCAACCTGGCCGACATGACACCTCGCGCTGTTGAGGTACTGTCGTCCGTTGACCTAATCTTGGCTGAGGACACCCGCACAAGTGCGCCGTTGTTGCAACATTTCGGCATACGCACACCTCTTGCCAGCCATCACAAATTCAATGAACACGCTACCTCGGCCGGTATTGTCGAGCGATTGGCCGGAGGACAGAACATAGCACTGATTTCGGATGCCGGTACACCCGGAGTGTCCGACCCCGGATTCATGCTGTCGCGAGAATGTCGCAACGCTGACATCGACGTTGTCACCTTACCGGGTGCTACTGCATTCGTTCCGGCATTGATCAATTCGGGCTTGCCATGCGAACGCTTTATCTTCCAGGGGTTTTTGCCTGTAAAAAAAGGCAGGAAAACACGTTTGGAAGAGATAGCCGACTCGCCTGTATCATCTATCGTCTACGAATCGCCTGTGCGTTTGGCAAAAACACTCGGCGAACTGGCGTCGGTATGCGGCCAAGACCGGCAGGCAAGTGTTTCACGCGAGATATCGAAGAAGTTTGAGGAAACCCGGCGCGGGACCCTCGGGGAGTTAACGGCCCATTTCACTGCAACGCCTCCGAAAGGTGAGATTGTTGTGATTGTCGGTCCCAAACCCGCGCCTGAAAAGAAAGAGCACAAAAACAAATATCGCGATTGAGATGTTATAATGTCATTGAACTAAACAACACAATTTATCAATGACGTTTCCAACTATGAAATTAATCAAGTACCCCTTGGCCATAGCTTCGCTGATAGCAGTTATGACCGCGTGCTCAGACAACAAGACCAAACTCTCTGAAGCCGGTGTGCCCTACGAAGGCTCAAACGAAGAACTCCAGGCAGCCCTGGCCGACCGTGACACCCTGATCAGCATTATTACCGAAATCAACAATGGTGTGGCTCAGATCAAGGAACTCGAAAACATTATAACTGTCAGCAACGGTGAAATCCCCAACCGTCGTGCCGATCTGATCAACGACATCAATGCTATCAAGCAATCCATAGCTCAGCGTCAGGCCCGTCTGGCCGAACTGGAGAAGAAACTGTCACAGTCGGGTATCTACTCCGCTCAACTGCAGAAGGACATCGCTTCGCTCCAGGCTCAGATTGAGTCGCAGCAGGCTGAGATTGCACGCCTGACCGAACAACTCGGTCTGGCTAACGAAACGATCTCGAATCAGGCAGCCCAGATCGACACCCTCAACACAACTGTACAGAATGTAACTACCGAACTAACAGAAAGCCAGGAAAACAACGCCCGACTCACAGCAGATCTCAACACATGCTACTACGCTATCGGCAGCAGCAAGAACCTCAAGGAGAAAGGTATCCTCGAGAAGAAGTTCCTGCGCAGCGAAAAGGTTATGACCGGCTCGTTCGACCAGAGCTACTTTACCAAAGCCGATAAGACCACCCTTAAGGTTATTCCTCTGAATGCCAAGAAGGCAGAAGTAAAGACCAACCAGCCTAAGGACTCGTACGAACTGCGTCAGGACAGCCACGGTCAACTCGAACTTGTCATCACCAACCCTGCTAAGTTCTGGCAGTTGACCGACTACCTGGTAATCGAAACCAAGTAAAGGAAACAGAACAAAACTACATAAGTCAATCGTTTTTGCGCCTCGGAAATTCACTTTCCGGGGCGCTATATGTATATAAAATAAAGGCAAATCTTAGAGTCGATTACATAAATTTAGGGCTCATGCGATTGTTTATTCAAAAAAAATTGCTAAATTTGCAGATAAATCCTATCAACCGCCCGAAAGAGGCTTTAAGTTACAATTTCTTAGAGGTAGAAGATGCCGGAATGACGGCATCATTAATGCGATTTTTGCATTTTCGCTTACCGGGTTTCCTTAGCGTGAATTATGATAAAAGAAGCACTTGAAAAGGTTATAAATGAAGACCTGCACGAAATCTGGTCGATCCTCAATCCTGAGGAACGAAGGATTATTGTGGACAATTTCGAGATCCACAACTTCCGCAAAAACCAGATAATATATTCACAGACCGAAGAGGCCGAACACCTATGGTGTCTGCTCAAAGGCAAGGTGAAGATCCACAAAGACGGAGTGGGGGGCCGATCGCAGATTATCCGCCTGTACCGCCCGGTCCAGTATTTTGGTTTCCGAGCTTACTTTGCCAACGAGCCTCACATGTCGAGTGCGTCAGCCTTCGAAGCCTCGACCTTAGGTGCCGTGCCGATGCGAATCGTTAAGGATCTGATAGACAACAACCGCGAGTTGGCATGGTTCTTCATCCGCGAGCTGGCTCACAACCTCGGAGGCTCGGACACGCGAATAGTCAACCTTACCCAGAAGCATATCCGCGGCCGACTGGCCGAAGCGCTCATCGTGCTCCGTGACAACTATGGTTACGAAGACGACGATGCCACAATAAAGATCTATATGTCGCGCGAGGACCTGGCCAACCTGTCGAACATGACAACTTCGAACGCCATCCGTACGCTGACTACCTTTGTCAACGAAAAGTTAATCATTGTTGACGGACGCCGTATCAAAATTATCAACGAACCTCAGTTACGCAAAATTTCAAAGTTCGGTTAACACCCTGACTTTAATAAAATTACCATCTTGCAAGCGAATCGGCCCCAACGGGAGCGGTTCGCTTTTTTTGCATATATTACTTACTTTTATAACGTATATTATTTACTTTTATAATCTGATAAAAGCTGAAGATTTAATGAACTTAAGAGGGTTTGATATGTTAGAATATTAGATACAAGCGAAAAACACAATTACTATAATTAACATATACACACCAAACCTTTTCAACTATGGACATCACACTTACCAAAGCCCAGATCAAACAGGCTGTGCAAGAAGCGTACGATGAGTGCAAGGACATTCAAGGCGGCGTCAACGCACACTACATTCCCTACTTGGCAAATGTAAATCCTAACCTGTTCGGTATCAGTCTGACTCTATTGGACGGCACCGTGATCAATGTCGGTGATACCGAATACAAGTTCGGTATCGAGTCGGTATCGAAGGTACTGACCGCCATACTGATTCTCAAACAGCACGGAGCCGAAGCAGTACTCAAACAGATTGGTGCCGACGCAACCGGTCTGCCGTTCAACTCTATCTTCGCTATCCTTCTCGAAAACGATCATCCCTCGACACCTCTTGTCAATGCCGGCGCAATCACGGCATGCTCTATGGTCGAACCCAAGGGCGACTCTTGGGGTAAGTGGGAGGCCATTATCAACAACATAGCAGCTCTGTGCGGTTCGCCCGCTCAAGTAATCGACGAACTCTACAAGTCGGAATCGGAAACCAACTTCAACAACCGTGCCATCGCCTGGTTGCTCAAAAACTACAACCGTATCTACGACGACGTGCCCATGAGCCTCGACCTCTATACCCGCCAGTGCTCGGTAGGTATCACCTCGCAGCAGTTAGCCGTATGTGCAGGTACTATCGCCAATGGCGGCCTTAATCCTGTAACGAAAGAACAGGTGTTCGCCAAAGAACTCGCACCCAAAATCACGACACTTATTTCGTCGGTAGGTTTCTATCAGAACACCGGCGACTGGATGTACACATCCGGGATACCTGCAAAAAGTGGTGTCGGCGGCGGCGTACTCGGTGTACTCCCCGGCGTATTCGGTGTAGCGGCATTCGCACCTCCATTGGACGATGCAGGCAATTCCGTAAAGGCACAGGCAGCCGTAAAGGCCGTTATGAAGAAACTCGGCCTGGGCGTATTCGACGGCAACCGCGTAACAGTGGTCGACTGATCAACGGAAGGTATAAGTTAGACTCTCACTTTCAACTTTTTATAACCGCTTAATTCTCAATTACTATGCAAGTAAAAACAGGTAAAGGCTCCATTTCGATGATAGTGGTGCTTGCTATTTGGTCACTTTCGCTTGCCGTCGACCTTCCCGGACTCGCCGTGACCCCAATCGAGGGTAGTTTGCGCAGCATTTTTACCGATGCGACTGATTTCAAGATCCAGTTGCTGACCGTGCTCCCCAACCTCATCATCATCCCCTTCGTGCTCCTTTCGGGTAAACTCTCCGAATCGCGTCATAAAATCGCTGTTATCGCCCTCGGTACGATCATGTACATTGTGGCCGGCGTATTATCCATCTTCAGTAGCTCGCTGAACATGCTTATCCTCCTGAGCTGTCTGCTCGGCGCCGGTTGCGGTCTTATCCTTCCCTTCTCTACCGGTCTTATCGCCGACGTATTTACCGGCAAGTACCGTATGAAACAGATGGGTATCATCTCGGCTATCGGTAACATCGCTCTCGTGCTCGCCACATTCGCAGTCGGTTTCCTCGTATCCGGCGACCTGACTCACACCTGGCACCGTGCATTCTTCGTTTACCTCATTCCCCTCATCTCCTTGGTTCTTATCCCCTTCCTGAAGAAGATTCCGCAGAACGACCTTACCAACGCTCCTGCTACTACCGATTCGACCTCGGCAGACAGCACTTCCACCGATAAGAAGGCTGCCACTACAACAGCGGCCGCTACTGTTCCTGCTGTCGATCCTGACGGTTTCTCGACAAAGGGTCAGACAGTCAAGGGCGGATTCTATGTAGGCCGTACAATCTGGTTGCTGCTCGCTTACTTCTTCTTCGTATTCGCAACCTGTATCCCCTGCTACTATCTGCCTAACTTCAGTTGGATCTCGTCGGAAGACGCTTCGACCATGACCTCGACATTCTACTTTGCCATGTTCGTAGTCGGTCTGGCTCTTACCCCGGTAATGAAGATGTTCCGCAAAGCTACATTTATCGCCGCAGCTTCGATGATCGTAGGTTCGTTCGCACTGTTCGTTTTCGTTCACCACTCGACAGTTGTCTATATTATAGCAGCCGCCATCTGTGGTCTCGGTAACGGTATCGCACAGCCTATCTTCTACACCAAGGCCACCGAGGTTGTCACAAGCGATAGCAAGTCGACTCTTTCGCTGGCTTACCTGCAGGTTGCCAACTACGTAGCTATCTCGATGGTACCCGTTATCATCGGCGCCGGTGAAAAGATCTTCAACACCACTTCGACTATGTTCCCCTTCATTTTTGTAGGTATCGCCTCGGCTATCGTACTGGTATTCGTTATCCTGCGTAACCGTCACTTCGTATTCGGTATGTCGAAGAACTATTATTAATCTTTATCTAACTAACTTAATACTAACCTAAAAAACACACAACAAAATGGCACAAACTAACGAAAATGCACCTCGTATTCTTATAATCTACACCGGTGGTACCATCGGTATGGTCGAGACCCCCGACGGTCTGCAACCCTTCGATTTCTCTCACCTTATGGATAATGTTCCCAAGGTTGGCAAACTCGGCTACAAAATCGACAGCGTACAGTTCGCTCAGCCTATCGACAGTTCGAACATGAACCCCAACTATTGGAACATGATTGTCAAGGACATCGCCGACCGCTACGAAGACTATGACGGTTTCGTAGTCCTCCACGGTACCGACACAATGGCCTACACAGCTTCGGCTCTGTCGTTCATGCTCCGCAACCTGCGCAAGCCTGTTGTCATCACAGGTAGCCAGTTGCCTATCGGCGATGTTCGTGAGGATGGCACCGAGAACCTTATCTCGGCTCTCGAAGTGGCTGCCGCCAAGGATGAAAACGGTGATCCCATGATTCAGGAGGTGGTCATCTCCTTCCAGGACTATATCGTTCGCGGTTGTCGCTCGACCAAGTTTACCTCGACCGGATTCCATGCCTTCAAGAGCTTCAACTATCCCAACCTGGGTACCATCGACCTGCACATCAGCTATGCAAAGCCTTACTTAATGCGCCACGACACCAAGTTGCCGCTTGATCCTTTCTACAACATGGATCCCAATATCCTCGTACTGTGGCTCTATCCCGGTATCACTGAGGATGTTGTCAAGGCTCAGCTTGCCACACCCGGTATCAAGGCTGTCGTACTCCGCACCTTCGGTGCCGGCAACGCACCTACCGAGCAGTGGTTCCTCGATGCTCTGACCGACGCTGTCAGCAAGGGTCTGATCATCTATAATGTCACCCAGTGTCTTAATGGCGGCGACGAACAGAAACGTTACTACACCGGCGACATGCTCGCCAAGGCAGGTGTTATCTCCGGTTATGACATCACAGCCGAAGCAGCCATCACCAAGCTGATGTACCTGATCGGCAGCGGACTGTCGAAGGAAGAAATTATCGAATATCTCGGCACTTCTATCGTAGGCGAAATGACCGTCGCCTAATCGACCTGATACTAAGACTTAGGGCTTGTTTAACA
>CAZNGJ010000049.1:0-17837 GCA_964572615.1 uncultured Bacteroides sp. | reverse complement strand
GAATCCTTTTATGAGATTTTTTGTTATCCATTCAAAGAAGGAGGCTTTGATTTTTGGGGAGGGCTGGAAGATATGACCGCTCAATCAGTGCGGACATCATGGATCAGGTCAGATACAACAATCGTAGTCGAGAGAGAATTTCCTTACTACGAATGTAAACCTAATAGCCTCTGACAAGAGCCATGGACTTGTATTTATCCGAGTTCGAGGCATTTGCAAACGATTCTGTTTATTCAAAAAGTATATCGCATGAGGGACCATACGCAACCCTTGTGGGTATTGACGAGAACAAGGACGGTTCATACTTCCTCTTTACCAATCTTAATAGTTTTGTGTTTAATTATCGTTTCTTCTTGCAAAAAAGAGGATGTTGTGTTGCGAGTTACAAAGACCATTTATTTGTACTACACAGCTCATTGCTAAGTAATTTAATACCGACACATACGAATGTGACTATATCGCTGAAATTGCGTGATATAATGATTAAAACTGAGTATCGTCCAGAGCATCAATTTGTTGAGGGCATTGGAGTTTCCGCAAGAACTGTAATGCCCGAACGGCCGGAAGAAGGCGAAATCATTTACCGCTTCACCAAATTCATCCCCTGGCGCCAAGTCAAATAACCACTATCATATCAAAAATGAAGACGTATAAGGTTTGGGAAGGGTACAATGCGATAAAAATTCCAGTTCGACCCGCATTTCGAGTTTTTTTGCGTATCTTTGTGGGGTGAAATCAATCTGCGGTGGCGTGCAGCGGTGTTTGCGCGCAGCCGATAACCCTTAAGTTAGTGTAATGAGCAACGAAAGATACGATTTGCGAGGCGTTTCGGCCTCGAAGGAGGATGTCCACAACGCCATCAAGAATGTCGACAAGGGTCTGTACCCCAAGGCATTCTGCAAGATTATCCCTGATATACTTGGCGGCGATCCCGAATGGTGTAACATCATGCATGCCGACGGCGCGGGCACCAAATCGTCGCTTGCGTACATGTACTGGAAGGAAACCGGCGACCTAAGCGTATGGAAGGGCATTGCCCAGGATGCGCTGATAATGAACATCGACGACCTGCTTTGTGTCGGCGCCACCGACAATATCCTGCTGTCGTCGACCATTGGCCGCAACCGCAAGCTGATTCCCGGCGAAGTAATAGCCGCCATTATCAATGGCACCGAGGAACTGTTGGCCGACCTGCGCAAACACGGCGTGGGCATATACTCGACGGGCGGCGAAACGGCCGACGTGGGCGACCTGGTGCGCACCATCATCGTCGATTCGACGGTTACGTGCCGCATGCGTCGCGCCGACGTCGTCAACAACGCCAACATCAAGGCCGGTGACGTCATCGTGGGCCTGGCTTCGTTTGGCCAAGCCACATACGAGGACTGCTATAACGGAGGCATGGGCAGCAACGGCCTGACATCGGCACGCCATGACGTATTCGCCCATCTCTACGCATCGCGCTATCCCGAAAGCTGCGACAGCGCCGTTCCCGAAGAACTGATATACAGCGGTTCGAAGCTGCTGACCGACGCCGTGGAGGGTTCGCCGCTCGATGCCGGCAAACTTGTACTCTCGCCCACACGCACTTACGCGCCGGTTATCGCCGCCATACTCCGCGAGATGCGTTCGGCCATCGACGGCATGGTACACTGCAGCGGCGGCGCACAGACCAAGATACTCCATTTTGTCGAGAACATGCATGTCATCAAGGACAACCTGTTCCCCGTGCCCCCGTTGTTCGCCATGATAGCTGCTGAAAGCGGCACCGACCCCCACGAGATGTACAAGGTGTTCAACATGGGTCACCGCATGGAGATTTATGTGGCACCCGAGCAGGCCGATCGCATCATCGCCATCAGCGAAAGCTTCGGCATCCCTGCTCAGGTTGTCGGTCGTGTGGAAGACAGCCCCGAGGGTAATCGTCTGACCATCAAGGTCGCCGACGCTTCGACGTACACTTATTAACCGGCCACCACGGCCAACAAAAGCCACGCAACCATGCGCGCACTCCGACTGCTACTCATACCCCTGCTGTTGGCAGCCATCCTCGGCGGCCTGTCTCCGGCTTGTGGCAGCGGAAATGCGGGGTCGGCATCGGATACAGCGGGTATCGACTCGTTGCACAAGTTACCCGACACGTTGAGGGTAGTCACCCTGTACAGCCCCATGTCGTACTTCCTGTACCGCGAGGACACTATGGGTTACGACTACTCGCTTGTACGCCGATTTGCCAAGGCAAAAGGTTTGCACCTCGACATCCGTATAGCCCCGAGCCTGGAGCGTGCTGTATCATTGCTCGATTCGGGCAAGACCGACCTGATAGCCTACGAGGTACCCGTCACAGCGGAATACAAGAAGACGGTATATCCCTGCGGACCTGTCAATTACACCAGCCAGGTGCTTGTGCAGCGCATCGAGGCGGGCCGTCCCCTCATCAAGGACGTTACAGAACTTGTGGGCAAGGAGGTGTGGGTGATGCCCAACTCAAAATACCAATACCGGCTCGAGAACCTCAATCAGGAACTTGGCGGCGGCATCGAGATACGCGCTATCGAACGCGACACCATCAACAGCGAAAACCTTATCGAGATGGTGTCTGCCGGCGAGGTGCCACTGACGGTTGTCGACAGCGACATTGCCCGCATCAGCAAGACATACCACAACGACGTCGACATCTCGCTCGAAGTCAGCTTCCGGCAACGGTCGTCGTGGGGTGTCGCTCCCGACAAGGCTTGGCTTGGCGACTCGATAAGCGTTTGGTTCGAGAGCGAGGGCACCCGTCGCGAAAACGACATGCTACTGCGCCGTTATTTCGAGTTAAGCAAGTCTACAACAGCCTTCAATCCCGTATTCGACCTCTCGAAAGGGCACGTTTCGCCCTACGACGCGCTGTTCAAGAAATACGCCGCCGAAATCGGATGGGACTGGCGACTGCTTGCCGCTCAGGGCTATGTCGAGAGTCAGTATCAGAACGACGCCGTGTCGTGGGCGGGTGCACGCGGCATCATGCAGATCATGCCGTCGACGGCGCGAGCATACGGCGTCAACCCCGACGCACTCGTCAATCCTGAGACATCCATACGTGTGGCAGCACGAATACTCAAAGCCACCGAAGACTTGATGGCCCGATATGTCAGCGACCCGGTGGAGCGCCGCAAGTTTGTCATCGCTGCCTACAACTCCGGCGGCGCGCACATCATCGACGCCATAGCCCTGGCGCGGAAATACGGCAAACAGCCCGACAAGTGGACGGCCAATGTCGAGGAGGCGTTGCTGCTGAAAAGCGAACGCCGGTACTACAACGACCCGGTGGTCAAGTTCGGCTACTTCCGCGGGCGCCAGACCACCGAATATGTCGGCCACGTCTACGATATCTACGAACGCATCAAGCGTCAGATCAAGCAATAAACAACAATTATTATAACCTCAAAAAATCACTGATTATGAAAAAGAAAGTCCTCACCGTTGCCGTTATCTCGGCCATCGCCGGCTCGATGATGCTCACCTCGTGCATCGGCAGCTTCCAGCTCACCAACAAGCTCCTGTCGTGGAATCGCTCGATCGGCAACAAGTTTGTCAACGAACTGGTATTCATCGCCTTCTGGGTGCTCCCCGTTTACGAAGTATCGGGTCTTGCCGACATCCTCGTGCTCAACTCCATCGAGTTCTGGAGCGGCTCGAACCCCATCGCCCAGGGCACTTACAAAATCGAAGGTCAGAACGGCGAACGCTACCTCGTTGAGTGCGACGGCCACGGCTACACCGTTACCAATCCTATTGACAACTCGACATTCCGCTTCGACTTCAACGAGCAGACCCGCGAGTGGAGCACCGACATCAACGGCGAACGCATGGTCTTCCTGACCTTCGTCGACGACACCCACGTTCGCGTACCCATGGCCGACGGCACCACCATGACCGTCACCACCGACCAGGCCGGCCTCTACGCTTACCAGGCCGCAACCGCAGCAACCGATCTGGCACTCAATTAACTACGAAGTACGAACTACGAAGTACGAGGTACGAACTACGAGGTACGAAGTACGAACTAATATGAGGAGACTCCCGGCATCACTGTCGGGGGTCTCCTTTTCTGCATGAGTATCTAATTGTTATTCTAATTGTTATTTTGTTCGTCCTGAGTTGTCTTCTTTGGAGGCTCGCCATACGCCATTGACTTTTTCGCGTCCGAATCGGTAGCTTACTCCTATCAAGACATAAGCTGAATGAGGATTAAATGTCTGACGGATGGTATAACCTGTAAAATGCTCCCGCGACTTGGTTTTATTCCAACCAAACAAATCGTTTGCTCTTAGCTGGAGGCTGAGGCGATCGTTAAGCATAGCGTACCTCAGCGACATATTGAACAGTTGGAATGAATCGTATTCAATCAGATTTTGTTGCCACGGGAAGAAGTGGGTGAATTGCGCTGAAAATATTAGCGTCTTCGGTCTGTTGAGCATAATATTTGTTGACATCTCGATCTTTCCCGACCAATCCTTCATATTATCAGTCTTGAAGTCTGGTATATCACTGCGGGAACTCGAACGGAAGACCTCTCCACCGATCTTCATCTCCCATCGATCAAAAAACGAACGCTTGTAGTTGGCATACAAGCCGGTTTTGTTTGTTGACATACAATTTTCGGGCAAGGTACTGATGATGCCATCAGGGGTTATCCGACGTATATATCCGATACCATCCGAAGCAAACGAAGTGTACAGCACAGCGTACAAGCCGCCTAATCCATAATAATTGATTTCGGCATTATTATATATCGTCGGTTTGAGATACGGATTTCCGGCTGCATATTCGTCTATTGTGGAGTAATATTTGAATGGATTAAGTTCCCAAAGGTTCGGGCGTCCCATGCCCATTGAATAGCTAAGATTGAACGAACCGATACGGTCTTTGTTCCATGAGATATTAACCGACGGATAGATGCGTCCGTAATTATCCTTGGTCACTCGTGCCTCGGATTGTTGCACGGTTTTTGTCCAGGTGTACTCATACCTAAGGCCTATCTTGCCCCAAAAACTGCCTCCGAGTTTACGCGAAGCTGTTAAATAAGCGGCTGCTATACGCTCCGAATAGTCAAAAATGTTACTTTCTCGATTGCTGAACCCATTCTCAAACGTCATTGAATTGTCGGAAGAGTTGACAATATCAGTATAACCAAGACCTGTCTCCAATTGAGCCCAACTATATGGCAGCTTGAAGTCTGCTCTTCCACTGTGAAAACGGTAGTCAGTCTTACCATTCTCGTGGACATCATAAGTTGAACCTGTAGGATGATATGTAGTAGAGATGTGTGACAAGGTTGGACTATGACGATGGAAATAGTTGTATGTCAACTGCATCGATTCGCCATTATGACCTATTTTCCAATCGTAAAAGCCGGTAAGTGTTAGCGCATTATTGGGTTTCGATTCTGTATACGAAGATGATAAGGAATTATAGCTGCCATAGTCGGTGAGGTTTGAACTATTGTCGGTCACAGTCTCGTAATTATAGTTTGCAATAAAACCGACATGCATATCCGGAGTAAATTTGTATCTGAACAAGGCATTAATACCGGCATCGAAAAGACGTGACCTTGTCTTCGACGAAGATGTGCGGGAAGGTGTGCCGTCAATGAATGTATACACCATATCATTGTCGTTAGTGTTGTAATAGTTTGACACACTCGCATCCAGCGACACATCGGCTTTTCGCGCAGTATGGCTGATACTCGCGCTGAAATACTCTCGCAGTTTGTCGCCTTGATTTAGCGAACCGTAAACGCTGCCCTTGGTGCCAAGCGATTCATTTCGCGTAGTGATTGCAATATAAACTGCATTGGGTTCGGCTGCATATCGGGCCGGCGGTGTTGTCAGCAACTCTATCTTCTCGATATCTTCGGCACGAAGATTCTGTAGTCGCATAGACATGGCTGCGGCGTCAAGTTCCATCAATAGTCCGTCGATAATATAGCGAACATTACCTGTGCCGGCAACTGTTACCGTTCCGTTGTTAACAGACACTCGGGGTATGCGGTCAAGCACGGTAATACCATCAAGACCCTCTGCGTACGGATCGTTCTTTACGAGATATACCAGCTTGCCATCCTGCTGTTTTACAACAGGGCGCTTTGCTACGACAACAATCTCGTTGAGTTCAAACTCTTTTTCCCACAACGACGCAGTCGAATCGCTGCGGACTTGCGCGTAAAGGGACACAGGGAGTATGGCCGCTCCTAAAAGCAGCTTACAGAGGGTATTCATAAGTTCTTGGATTATTGGGTGTTAATTTACTTATTGAAATGCTTTCAACGGTCCGTTAATGAATAGATAACAGCCATTGTTTGTATCGTAGCTGAGCCCTATATATATTTCCTCACCATTGTTTATGATGATCATCGACCTGTATCTTGTACCGCTTGAGATTATATCTTGCGAACGGTCCGCCTTGGGCAAATCCTTTTCGAACAGCTGCGCAACCTTATTTAGCAATGATTTATTGTCAGTCACAGTGCATCCCCTGAAATATTTATCCCGGTTTTTGGAGATATTGAGCGAGATGCTCGGATTGGTATTATACGAGCCGTTAAACAACTGCTCAACATGCAGGTTCGGTGTTTTTGCAAAGGCTGACAGAGAGACCAGAGAGAGAATTATAATCAATAAATATTTTTTCATCGTGACGGGTTTATTCTAATGTTTCGGATATAATTTCGTTCGCCTTCAATATATATTCTCGTTCGGCCAAAGATGCGTAGTTCATCAGCGAGTCCGCTTTGGACATAGCCAACTCTGTCGCTACCTCTGCCTCCCTGTCTTTTAAGAGCTTTCCATGGCTATAGGCGGCGATATAGGTAGTATGGTCCTCCTTACCAAAGTGAGAATCATCGGATACGGTTAAGCTGACAGCAACCATAATCATGACTGACACACTTGCTGCAATTCCGGCAAAAGGGTTCCAATTCCACTTTTTTAGTGGCGTTATTGCAGTGCTTTTGACAGGCTTGATACCTACCAGACTTCGCACAGCCTCAATATCGGGAGAATCCATAGCGGTCGCGAGCAATATGAACTCGAGTTCCTTCTCCTCCAATACGGTCAGTTTGCTGTCCATGTAGAGACGGCACAGTTCACTGAGTTCCTCAACTGTCAGGTTTATATCGTCGGTCTTCATCTTTCAAGCTTTTTAATGTTTTCACGGATATGCTTCCGTGTTCGGCTCATTGTCATCCTCACTGCCTCGACGGACATACCAAGGAGTTTTGCGATTTCGTCGTACTCAAGGCAATCATGAGTCCTAAGACTGTACACACGCAACTGCACATCGGTCAGTCCGCTCACTATAAGCCGTTCATAGCAGCCAATATCTTCCATATAAGGTTCGTAACCTCTGTCAATTTCGGATTGGACAGACTCTAACGACACTGTATGGCGAGATTTTAGTCGGTCTAGACATGTGTTACGCAAGACACGAACAAGTTTGTTACGAGCTTCCGAGTCGGATTCTACCTTATCCTTCGTCCACAGTTTCTCGTAGGCATCCTGTACTGCATCCCTGGCATCTTCGTTATCCTGAAGAAACCTCATGGCAATACGGTGCAACTTGCTCCGAATGTCGAGAAATGATGATGTCAGTACGTCCTTTTTCATTGTCTTCTACTACTAAGACGAATGAAACCCCAAAACATAACAGATTTTTCCAAAAAAAATTTCCTCATCACTGCACAAATGGCGTTCATAAGCCTCAGAATGGCCGGGCTACCAACTAAACTCAAAATTTTATTCTGTTGTTTACTCAAAAGTAAAAACATTTTTTGTAACTTTGCAGTTGTAATAATTATAGAAAACATCTTCATTATGAGCGAAGCAGAACTTGTACGACTAAACCATAACAGGAAATGCACCCTTTATACCATACAGTTTTTGACAGAGGATGAGGCTGAATACGAGCGTTTCTACCACCGTTTCAAAGATGATGCAGTCTTTAACGAAGACCTGTTGCGCATCACAGATTTGATCGAAAGAATTGCCAATTTCGGTGCATTTGAAAGATTGTTCCGCCCGGAAGGTAAAATGTCAGACAGGGTTGTTGCTTTACCGATTATAAAATCGAAACTTCGCCTATATTGTCTGCGTTTATCAGACAGCATCTTGATACTTGGCAATGGAGGCGTTAAACATACTCGCACATATAATGAAAATGATGAACTGCGCGGGTGTGTCGTAACACTTCAGAATTTTGACAAGCTCATTAAGCAAGGCGAAAAAGATGGAACAATAAAGATTACTGAGAATACAATAGAGACGGAAAAAACATTTGATATATGAAAACAGCATACGATAAATACAATTCTATTGTACGGTCAATACCACCCCATATTAAAGCGGAGGGAGATTTGGAATTTGCAATATCCACCCGTATATATGACCTTATGAACCAAAAAGGTCTGACGAAAGCCGAGTTTGCCCGATCTATTGGTAAGCGACCTTGCGAAATAACCAAATGGCTAAGCGGACAACATAACTTTACTCTATCCACTCTGGCAATGCTATCCACATTTTTCGGTCAGCCCATAGTAACAGTAGGATAAAGGGACTGTTAATTGGGGGGATTTGGCGGGGACGGGAAATTTGTGTAAATTTGCGGGTGAATATGAAAGACTTCATGAAGCTGTTGCGGCGGTTCGTGCCTCCGTACAAGAAATACCTGTTGTTGAACATTTTGTTCAACATCCTGTCGGCCTTTCTGACGCTGTTTTCGTTTGCGCTGATCATCCCTATCCTGGAGATGCTGTTCCGCGTCAAGGAGGGTCATTATGTCTATATGTCGATGGCCGACGGATCGCTTAAGGACGTGGCGGTCAACAACTTCTATTACTACGTCCAACAGGCCATCGAGTCGTGGGGTCCGTCGGCGACTCTTGCCGCCCTTGCCGGCGCACTTATAGTCATGACGGCGCTGAAGACCGGTACGGCTTACCTGGCCAGCTACTTCATCATCCCGCTGCGCAGCGGCGTGGTGCGCGACATCCGCAACCATGTTTATGAAAAGATTACAACTCTCCCCATAGGCTTCTTCACCACCGAGCGCAAAGGCGACGTGATGGCCCGCATGACCGGCGACGTGGCCGAGATAGAGAGTTCGGTGATGGCATCACTCGACATGATGTTCAAGAATCCCGTGATGATCATCGTGTGCCTGGCCATGATGGTGGCCGTGTCGTGGCAACTGACCCTGTTTGTGCTTGTCCTGCTGCCGATAGCCGGTTACTTCATGGGCAAGGTCGGCAAGCGGTTGAAGCGCACGTCGCTCGAAGCCCAAAACCAGTGGGGGCTGCTGATGTCGAACATCGAGGAGACTCTCGGCGGCCTGCGCATCATCAAGGCATTCACGGCCGAGGAGAAGGTGCGCACCCGCTTCCATAACGACAACGAACGATTCTACCATCTGGCCAACCGCGTTCAGCGACGCCAACAGTTGGCTCACCCGATGAGCGAGTTCCTGGGCACCGTGGCCATCGCCATCGTGCTGTGGTTCGGCGGTTCGCTCATATTGGGCGGTTACTCGTCGCTGACGGCGGCCGGCTTCATCTACTACATGATAATCTTCTACTCCATCATCAACCCCGCCAAAGACCTGTCGAAAGCGGCCTACGCTATTCAGAAAGGCTTGGCCTCGATGGAGCGTATCGACGTGATACTCAACGCCGACAATCCTATACGCGACCCCGAACCCGGGAGCGTGGTGGTACCCCCGGCCTCGAAAGCTCCGGCCATCCGGTTCAACAATGTGTCGTTCAGCTACGGCGACACGCCGGTGCTCCGCAACATCGACCTCGACATACCGTCGGGAGCTACGGTGGCACTCGTCGGTCAGTCCGGTTCGGGCAAATCCACACTTGCCGACCTGTTGCCTCGCTTTTGGGATGTCGACGAAGGTTCGATAACCATCGACGGCCACGACATCCGCAACATGCGCGTGACCGACCTGCGTTCGATGATGGGCAACGTCAATCAGGAGGCCATTCTATTCAACGAATCAATCCGCTATAACATAGCCTTCGGAGTCGACGGCGCCACGGATGCCGACATTGCCGCTGCCGCCGAAGTAGCCAATGCAGCCGGTTTCATTGCCGACACCGAGCAGGGTTACGACACCGGGGTTGGCGACCGCGGCTGCCGATTGTCCGGTGGTCAGCGTCAGCGCCTGTCGATAGCCCGCGCAATCCTTAAGAATCCACCCATACTCATCCTCGACGAGGCAACGTCGGCACTTGACAGCGAGAGCGAGCACCTTGTGCAGCAGGCTCTCGACCGACTGATGGCCGACCGCACCACACTCGTCATTGCCCACCGCCTGTCCACCATACGCAATGCCGACATGATATGCGTGCTCCACGAAGGCCGCATAGTCGAACGCGGTACTCACGCCGAACTGATGGCTATGAACGGCTACTACAAACGCCTTGTCGACATGCAGAGCCTCGCTAACTAAGCCCCCATTAACACCACTATATATGCCACGCACTGACAACGAAATGCCCGATGTGACACTGTTGGGCTGCAACAACACCAAATACCCCACGCAGTACGATCCCGAGGTGCTCGAAACATTCGTCAACAAGCACCCCGACAACGAGTACCTGGTCACCTTCACCTGCCCCGAGTTCACCTCGCTGTGCCCCAAGACGGGCCAGCCAGACTTTGCCCGCATCATTATCAACTACATACCTCGCGAGCGCATGGTCGAGAGCAAGAGTCTCAAACTCTACCTGTTCTCGTTCCGCAACCACGGTGACTTCCACGAAGACTGTGTCAATATCATAATGAAGGACCTTGTGGCTCTAATGGACCCGCGCTACCTTGAGGTGATAGGCCGCTTCACGCCTCGAGGGGGCATCTCGATAATACCGTTTGCCAACTACGGCGATGCCGACCACCAGGATCTGGTGCGCCAACGTCTGGCCGCTTCTTTCCCCAACGACTTCTAATATACTAATGTCATGACGCGCAACACCAAAAACTCGCTCATCGTCCTGTCGGGCGGCATGGACTCGGTGACAATGCTGTACGAGTACGCATCGTCGATCGACATGGCCGTGTCGTTCGACTACGGCTCGAATCATAACGCCCGCGAACTCAAGTGGGCAGCCTACCATTGCAAACGACTCGGCATCGAGCACCTCGTGATCGACCTGGCCTTCATCGGCCGCTACTTCCACTCGTCGCTGCTCGAAGGTGCCGACGCCGTGCCCGAGGGCGATTACGACTTCGACAATATGAAGTCGACAGTGGTTCCGTTCCGCAACGGCATCATGCTGGCCGCAGCTGCCGGACTTGCCGAAAGCCACGGACTGACCCGCGTCATGATAGCCAACCATTCGGGCGACCACGCCATATATCCCGACTGCCGCGCCTCGTTTATCCGCGCCATGTCGACAGCCATCAGCGAAGGCACCTACGAGCACATCATGCTCTACGCACCCTACACCCTCCTGACAAAGGCGCAGATTGCCGAACGCGGCAAGACCCTCGGTGTCAACTACGCCGAGACATACTCGTGCTACAAGGGCGGCGAAAAGCACTGTGGCCGCTGCGGAACATGTGTCGAGCGACGCCAGGCACTTGCTGAAGCCGGTATCGAAGATCCTACCGAATATTCCGACGATGAAGACTGACACGCCCCGCATGGAGTGGCCGCGGCTAATCAACGATACCCGGTTCGGGCTCGAGGACTACTCCGACCCCAAGAAGGGCTATGCCCGCACCGATTTCCGGCGCGACTACGACCGTCTGGTCTTCTCGTCGCCGTTCCGTCGCCTGCAGAACAAGACGCAGGTGTTCCCCCTGCCGGGCAGCATATTTGTCCACAACCGCCTGACCCATTCGCTCGAGGTATCGTCGGTAGGCAAATCGATGGCCGACGAAATCGCCGTCCGGCTGCGCGAGAAGTACGCCGACCGTCCATGGGTCAAGCTGTTCTATCATTTCGGCGACATCGTGGCAGCCGCATGTTTGGCTCACGACCTTGGGAATCCGCCGTTCGGACATAGCGGCGAAAAAGCCATCTCTACATTTTTCAGCGAAGGCGCCGGCCGCGAACTGCAGCCACTGTTCACCCCACAGCAATGGGCCGACCTGACCAACTTCGAGGGCAACGCCAACACATTCCGCACCCTTACCCACACCTTCCGCGGGCGTCGCGACGGCGGATTCGCCATGACATACTCCATGTTGGCATCCATCGTCAAATACCCGTACCAGTCGACTCTGGCCGGCGACAAGGGTAAGTTCGGTTTTTTCGCAACTGAGCAGGATGATTTCTGCAAAGTGTTCGATACGTTAGGTATCATTCGTCATGACAGCCCGGACGGTCAGGTGCGTTATGCCCGCCACCCCTTGGTATATATCGTCGAAGCCGCCGACGACATCTGTTACGAAGTGATGGACCTGGAGGATGCCCACAAACTGAAAATCCTGAGTACCGACGAAGTCATCACCACGCTGCTTCGCTACTTCGACGACGACCCCAAACGTCGCGCCCGCATCGTCGAGATGATGGGTCGTGTCGACGACCCCAACGAAAAAATCGGCTATCTTCGCTCGTGCGTCGTGGGCAACCTTGTCGAACGATGTGCCGAGACCTTTGTCGAACACGAGGACGAGATATTGGCCGGAACGTTCAGCGGCTCGCTGCTCGATCATATCCCTGCCACTCAACGCGACGCTTACCGCGAGTCGGCTCGCCTGTCATGGGGCAAGATATACTGTGCGTCGGATGTCGTCGACGTCGAACTGGCCGGTAACCGTATCGTTACCTTCCTGATGGACAAATTAATACATGCCGTTCTCCATCCCAACCTGAACTACAGCCGGCTCCTGCTGTCACGTGTACCTGACCAGTACGACACGTCGCATCCCGACCTATACCAGCGCGTCATGGCCGTGCTCGACCACCTGTCGGCCATGACCGACGTCTACGCTCTCGACTTGTATCGCAAACTCAACGGCACATCCCTACCTGCTGTTTAATCCTCTGATACTCAATGTCTGTCTTCTCAAAAATTCTCCGCTTCGCCGGCATTGCCGGTTACTATGCTATCGTCCGCTACCTGCCGGGCACGGACACGCCGCTGATAGGGCGCACATGTCGTAACATCCGCGGTGCATACCTGCGCCTGTGCACTCCGTCAGGCCGTTTCGCGCGTCATGTCAATGTTGGGCGCAAGGTCTACCTGGGTCGCCTCGATGATATTACACTTGGCGAAGACTCCAGTCTGGGCAACCGCTTCGAAATGCACGGCGTAAGTATCGCCATCGGCGACCACGTCATGACCGCCGAGGATATTGTAGTGCTCGGCGGAGGGCATCGCACCGACCGCACCGACATCCCGATGAACAAACAGGGCGACCTGCCCAAAACCACCCTGACCATCGAAGACGACGTGTGGATTGGCCGCCGCGCCACCATCCTGGCCAAGAACTACACCATCGGTACCGGAGCCATCGTCGGCGCATGCGCCGTCGTCACCAAAGCCGTCCCCCCATACGCCATCGTCGCCGGCAACCCCGCCCGCATCGTCGCCTACCGCACCCCATCAAAGTCAAACTGATGAATAAATCTAAAAAAGTTGCGTATTTTGGAAACTTTTTATACCTTTGCATAGTTTAATAAACGATATGGACGCACCAATTTTTGAATTAATTGTATTAGAGAATGCCAAACGCTTTCTCTCTTCATTATCGCCCGAGGTTCGGAAAAAGATAGCTTTTAACATCCGTAAAGTGCAAGGTGGTATAAAAGACAATACATTGTTCAAGAAATTGGAGAATTCTGATATATGGGAATTTAGAACCTTATATCAAGGAATTGCTTACCGATTGTTTGCTTTCTGGGATACAGAAACTGCAACTTTGGTAGTCGCGACCAATGGGATTATTAAGAAAACACAGAAGACTCCCAGCAAGGAGATAACCAAGGCTGAAGAGATAAGGCGAAGTTATTTTGAAGCCAAGAAAAAATGAAGAGATGAAGCAAATTGGAGATATAAAAGCTTACACCTTCGATGAAATCGAAGATGAGATCATTGGTAAAAAAGGTACGCCTGAAAGAGATGCTTACGAAAGAGAACTACAAGAAGAGTTACACGCATATCGTATAGGAGAAGCCATAAAAGAAGCAAGACTATCCCAAAACATGACCCAGGAAGAATTGGGTGCGAGGATCGGTGTGCAGAAATCTCAAATATCACGGCTTGAAAGAGGTCGCAGTATATCCTTATTGTCTATAAGCAGAGTTTTTAAGGCTTTAGGCATAGCCTCCGGATCTTTGGATTTAGGTTCTATGGGCAAAGTTGCCTTGTGGTAATCCCGATGCAGGTTTGCTGTTTGGGGGGTTGTGATTTTTTTTGTAAATTTGTGGGTTGATTCACGGGATTGCTTTTTTCGTGAATGCTTAATTTGAGTCTATCCGACAACTGAATCATGAACCAAGACATTATCGACGAGATAAAACGGCTAAAGACAGAACGGAATGCCGTTATTTTAGCCCATTACTATCAGCAGGGCGAAATCCAGGACCTGGCCGACCACATCGGCGACTCGTTGGCGCTGGCTCGCATAGCCGCCACCCTCGACAACCCGGTCATCGTGCTGTGCGGCGTTCACTTCATGGGCGAGACTGCCAAGATTCTGTGCCCTGACAAGGTTGTATTAGTGCCCGACGTAGCGGCCGGCTGCTCGTTGGCCGACTCGTGCCCCGCCGATGCTTTCGAAGCATTCATCAAGGAGCATCCCGGGCACACGGTAATCAGTTACGTCAACACTTCGGCTGCCGTCAAAGCCCTCACTGACATCGTAGTAACCTCGGGCAACGCACGCAAAATTGTTGAGGCACTCCCCGAGGACGAAAAGATTATCTTCGGGCCCGACCGGAATCTCGGCAACTATATCAACTCGGTAACAGGGCGCTATATGGTGCTTTGGGACGGAGCCTGTCACGTTCACGAGAAGTTCTCGGTCGAAAAAATCCTCGAGCTCAAGAAGCGATACCCGCATGCCAAAGTACTCGTACACCCCGAGTGCAAGCGACCGTTGGTGCTCATCGCCGACAAGGTTGGCAGCACCGCTATGCTTTTGGACTATGCCGTCAATGACGAAGCCGATACGTTCATCGTGGCTACGGAAAGCGGCATCCTGCACGAGATGCGAAAGAAATGTCCCGAGAAGTCATTTATACCGGCGCCCCCGGACGATGCCACAACATGCGGCTGCAACAACTGCAACTACATGAAGCTCAACACACTGACCAAACTGCGCGACTGCCTGCGCGACATGTCGCCGGCCATCGAGGTCGACCCCGAACTGGCTGAACGCGCCCGTCGCCCCATCGAGCGTATGCTCGCCATGTCATAACACAACGATAATACTTAACACAATGGAATACAACCACAAAGCGATTGAAAACCGCTGGCAGCAATACTGGAAGCAGAACAAGACATACAAGACGGACATCGACCCGACACGTCCCAAATTCTACGTCCTCGACATGTTCCCCTACCCCTCGGGTGCCGGACTCCACGTCGGCCATCCGTTAGGATACATAGCCAGCGACATCTTCAGCCGCTACAAGCGTCTGCAGGGCTTCAATGTGCTTCACCCCATGGGCTACGACGCCTACGGGTTGCCCGCCGAACAGTATGCCATCCAGACCGGTCAGCATCCCGAGGTGACGACTCGCGAGAACATCGCCCGCTATCGTCAGCAACTCGACAAGATAGGATTCTCGTACGACTGGGATCGCGAAATCAAAACCTGCGACCCGGAGTACTACAAGTGGACTCAGTGGGCATTCAAACGCATGTTCGACAGCTATTACGACACCGCCAAGGATGCCGCCCGTCCCATTTCGGAACTCGTTGAATACCTCGACGCTAATGGCACGGAGGGTCTGACAGCAGCCGGCTCGAAGACGCTCAATATCACAGCCGACGAGTGGAAGGCCATGGATGCAAAGGCCAAGAGCGACGTGCTGATGAACTACCGCATTGCCTACCTGGGCAACACGATGGTCAACTGGTGTCCGAAACTCGGCACCGTGCTGGCCAACGATGAGGTCAGCGAAGGCGTATCGCTGCGTGGCGGTTATCCCGTCGAGCAGAAGCTGATGTACCAGTGGTGTCTGCGTGTGTCAGCCTTTGCCGAACGTCTGCTCAAAGGTCTCGAAAAACTCGATTGGACCGACTCGCTCAAGGAAACCCAGCGCAACTGGATTGGCCGCAGCGAAGGTGCCGAGATGCGCTTTGCCATCGACGGCCGCGATGACGTCGAACTCGAAATTTTCACCACACGTCCCGACACCGTCTTCGGCGTGACCTTCATGGTTCTTGCCCCCGAGAGCAAATACGTCGACATGATCACCACTCCCGAGCAGCGCGCCGCCGTCGACGAGTACCTCGACTCGACCAAGCACAAGACCGAACGCGAGCGCATGATCGACAAGAAAGTGACCGGCGTATTCACCGGCGCCTACGCCATCAACCCCCTTTCGGGTAAGAAGATACCCGTATGGGTGAGTGACTATGTGCTCGCCGGCTACGGTACGGGCGCCATTATGGCCGTACCTGCCCACGACAGCCGCGACTATGCCTTTGCCCGCAAGTTCGACCTGCCTGTCATTCCTCTTATCGAAGGTGCCGACGTCAGCGAGGCATCGTTCGACGCCAAGGAGGGCATAATGATGAATTCAGAAGGTCCGGAATTGAACCTCAACGGTCTGACTGTCAAGGAAGCCATGGCCCGTGCCAAGGAGTTTATCAAGGAGAAAGGCATCGGTGAGGTCAAGGTTAACTATCGTCTGCGCGACGCCATCTTCAGTCGCCAGCGCTACTGGGGCGAACCCTTCCCCGTATATTACAAGGACGGCATCCCCATGATGCTCGACGACAGCCTGCTGCCTCTGCAGCTGCCCGAAGTTGATGCCTATCTGCCCACCGAGAAGGGCGAGCCTCCGTTGGGTCGCGCCAAAAATTGGGTAACAGCCGACGGTTATCCCCTGGAACTCAACACTATGCCCGGTTTTGCAGGTTCGTCGGCCTACTATCTGCGCTACATGGATCCGCGCAACAGCGATGCTCTCGTCAGCCCCGAGGCCGATGCCTACTGGCGCAACGTCGACCTGTACATCGGTGGCACCGAGCACGCCACCGGTCACCTGATTTACAGCCGTTTCTGGAACAAGTTCCTCTACGATCTCGGTATCGTGGTCGAGGACGAGCCCTTCCGCAAACTCATCAACCAAGGTATGATTCAGGGGCGCTCGAACTTCGTATATCGCATTAAGGACACCAATACTTTCGTAAGCAACGGTCTGAAAGACCAATACGATACAACGCCCATCCATGTCGACGTCAACATAGTCAGCAATGACATCCTCGACACCGAGCGCTTCCGTGCATGGCGCCCCGAATTCAAGGATGCCGAGTTCATACTCGAGGACGGCAAATACGTTTGCGGTTATGCCGTCGAGAAGATGTCGAAGTCGATGTTCAACGTCGTTAACCCCGACGACATCGTCGAACGCTACGGCGCCGATACGCTCCGCCTCTACGAGATGTTCCTCGGCCCGCTCGAACAGAGCAAGCCTTGGGACACCAACGGCATTGACGGCGTCAACCGCTTCCTCAAGAAACTTTGGGGCCTCTATTGGAAGGGTGATAACTTGCAGGTTACCGACTCCGAACCTACCGCGGAGAACCTCAAAAGCATCCATAAGCTCATCAAGAAGGTGACGCAGGATATAGAGAATTTCTCATTCAACACCTCGATTGCTGCATT
>CAZNGJ010000048.1:0-17855 GCA_964572615.1 uncultured Bacteroides sp. | reverse complement strand
AATATCGGGTTGCATAGATTCGGGATTGAAGTGACCCGTCTGGGCAATTTAACGCAGCGAACGCATAAGGTCGGTCTTCGAGAACAGTTCTCCGGGTTTGACACGCAGTTCGAGACGCACGACCTTCTCGTACAGACGGTCGTTACCGTTGATGACCACGTTGTTGATGCGGGCCTGCGGACCCTCCATCATGCGCATTTCGAGCGAAATCGAGTCGCCTTCGACTTCTTTTTCAATGGGAACGAGCTGATAGAACAGGTAGCCGTTGTCCATGTATAGCGACGACACGGCGTCCTCATCTTCGGTAAGACGCTTGTTCATCTGCTTCTGGTTGTAGACATCGCCGGGTTTCATGCCGAGATAGGCGTCGAGTACTTCGTTGTTATACACGGTGTTGCCAACCCAATTGATATCCTTGATGTAGTATTTCTTGCCTTCGTCGACAGTGAGGTATACATCGACGCGGTTGTCACTTACGGGTACCACGCTGTCAGCCACAATCTTGGCGTCACGGTAGCCCTTCTCGTTATACTTTTCGATGATGCGGTTCTTATCGTCCTCGTAGTCGTTGTCGACGAACTTCTTCTGACTGAAAATCTTGAAAATATCGTTATTTTCGTTGGTTTTCTTCATGGCTCGCTTCAGCTGACGGTCGCTCAGCACCTCGTTGCCGTCGATGTAAATCTTGTGCACCTTGATTTTGTCACGCTTGTTGACCGAAATCTGGACAATCATCTCGTTCTCCTTCGACAGGTCATGGTGCAAGCCGACATGAACATCAGCGTTCTTGAATCCCTTATCCGAGTAATACTTCTTGACGATGGCCTCGATGCGGTTCACGATATTCTGGGTTATCTGGTTGCCGGGCATGAGGTTCAGTTTGTCCTGCAGGTCCTTCTTTTCGCCGGACTTGACACCGACGTATTGCACTTCGGATATACGGGGCTGTGTGCGCAGCTCGAGTTCGAGCCAAGCCTTGTCGCCGTACGTCTTGAGCACCTTGACGCGAGCCTGAGCGAACAAGCCCTGACGCATCAGACGCTTGACGGCGTTGGTGATGTCGTCGCCGGGGATGGTGACGCGGTCACCGACTTTCAGGCCGGTATAACCGAGCACCAGGAAGTCGTCGTAGTTGGGTGCGCCGGTAATCTTGATGTCGGCTATCTCGTAAGTGCGCGGCATGGTGTTGAACAGCACCGTGGGATTGTAGACAGTATCGGTAGGAGCGGCAGTCTGAGCGTCGGCACGGAACGTCCATGTCGATGCCATGACTGTGGCGAAGATGAGTGTCAGAAAACGTGATCTCATTTATCTTTTTGTGATATTCCCGAGTTTAGGGATTCGGGCTGTGATTGGTTCGTTGTCTTGTTTTACTCTTTCGGGGTTAATTGTGCGAGTCGGCCACCTGGTCGCCGGTGAGTCCGAACCGTCGTTCGCGACTGCCATAGATGCGGATAGCTTCCTCAAGGTCCTTTTTGTCAAAATCGGGCCAATATTTGTCAGTTACGACAATCTCGGTGTATGCCAACTGCCAGAGCAGGAAGTTGGAGACACGCATTTCGCCGCCGGTACGGATCAGCAGATCCGGGTCGGGCATGCCTGCGGTCTCGAGGTTGTCGGATATTGTTTCAGGGGTTATGTCGGCGGGATTAATTACACCGTCTGCCACTTTGACAGCTATGCGACGCATGGCTTCGGTGATTTCCCAACGCGACGAGTAGCTGATAGCCAGCACAAGGACAAGCCCCGTACCGGCCGAAGTATCCTCGATGCACTTCATCAATCGGTCGCGGGCCTCGGCGGGCATACGCGACATATCGCCGATAACGCGGAGTTGCACATTATTGCGAATCAGATCGGGCGTTTCGCGCTCGATGGCTGTCACGATAAGGTGCATCAGCATGTCCACCTCCTGCTGTGGACGGTTCCAGTTCTCGGTCGAGAAGGCATACAGTGTCAGGTAGTCGACCCCCAACTCGGAAGCAGCCGTAGTAATGCGTCGTACAGTATTGACACCCTCGACATGACCTGCCGAGCGCTCGAAACCGCGCTGACGGGCCCAACGGCCATTACCATCCATGATGATGGCGATGTGCCGCGGTACGGGATATGTAGTGCTGCTATGTTGAGTCATAATGGGTAAACTACTTTGTTGTATTCTGTTAAGGTTTCATCAGTCGACATAATGGCAGGTTTCGCACCGTCGGCCAAACTCGTAACTGATGCCAATCGAGAGGCGCGAATACCAGTCGTTATTCTTTACGAACGATGATTTTATCTGCGTCAAGTCGCTCAGGTCGGCGCCGTCGATATGGTCGTTGAAAACCTTGGTAACGGTAAACTCGAGCGACAGGTTCCAACGTTCGGAGGGCTTGTATCGGAATCCTAAGCCGAGGGGTATATTGGGTCCGAAAGCCGTGTTTCCGCTGCACGTGGCCAGACTGACACCTATTCCTGCCGTGACGTATGGTGTCCACCGTCGGAGTGACTTGTATGTCTCGCCGATGCCGTAGGGGAAGAAGTTGAAGTCGACGCGACCGTTCAGGTCGATAACCGAGCTCTTGAACGAGTACTCTATGCCGCCGGGACGCACTCCGTCCATGTCGGCGGTATTACCCGAAAGCGACAGGTAGGTGAGGTTGCCACCGAACCACCAGCGGGCGTCGTACTGATAGCGGAACGTGCCTTCGGCGGCCAGTCCGGGATGAGCGAACAGGCTCGACGAGGCGTCGCCGGCATAGCCACTCATGCCCAGGCTTACTCCCGCACTGTACTTGTAGGGAATCTCCTGGGCGCAGACCGACATTCGGCTTCCGATGACCGCCACGGCCAACAGCACACACGCGCGGATTATATTAATAATGTGTCGCTTCAATTTGGTTATTCTTAGTTAGCTTTTTTTAATGACGGCAACTCTCTAATCGACCGGCTTGTATGTCAGACCGAGGATAGCGCCGCGGAAGACAGTGTTGTACGTTGTGCCTTCCTTATTGACACCGCCGAAGAGGAATACGTATGGAACTTCCCACTCCGTCACCGGCTTGGTAATCTTGGCCATGGCGGAATTGCGCAGGGCAGGAACTTCGTAGCCTGTCTGGCGCCACTCCATGGTGTGCGGGCGTAACACAGCCGGCATCTTGACCTTGGAGGACTGAGCGGCATAGCTCGTACCTGTGTAGGGATAAGCCTGCGCACGGGTGCGAGGCGGAATCACCCTGGAGGGTATCTGCATCATGGCGGGAGCGGTGGCCCAAGTCATGCCGAAGTCGTACGACATGTACACCGAGTCGTTCAGCGAGCCGTCGAGGCGGTTACCGCCCATGGCCAACAGCACAGTGGTATGCTCGCCAACCTTCCACGATGTCGTGTCAGGCTGAAGGTCGAAATAAGGCACCAATGCCATGTTTTCGAGTTTTTCGGCTATGGGGCGACGGGTCAGGTTGGCCCACGTCGAGCCGTCGAAGCCCCATGTATCGGCAGTCAGCGATCCGTCGGCCTTGCGACCACCCACGATAACCAACTGCGGATTGGCAGCCATTTCGAACGACAGACTGACTGCAGTCGAGGCATTAAGGACGGGGAAACCGACAGGGGCTACCAGTGTCGTGCCGGCGGGGTACTCAACTAGCGACCACGCCCCGGCGGCGTTGGCTGAGGTGAGCAGGCGGCTTCCGTATGCGCCCACAAGGCCGGCAGCTGTCGAACCGGTGGCAGTCCAGTCGATGCCCATGTTGGTCGACGAGTAGAGGTTGCCCTCGGTATCAAGGATATAGAGCGCGTCGTTGGTGGCTGTCATCGAGTTGACATCGGGAGTGAAGGCCATGTTCGTGCGAGCCATGTTCCACTGGCCCGAGGGGTCGGTGGAGTGCGCCACGGCGTAATCCGACTGATAGCGGGTCAGGCAGAAGAAGGTGCCGGCGGGCGACATGGTGGTGCGCTGTTCGCTGACCACGCCGAAGGGCGAAGGCAGCGATGCTCCGGCAACGCGCGTCCACACCATAGAGTCGACGGGCTGCTGATGCACGTTCACGGTGATGGTATAGGTGCACTCGGTGCGGGTGTCCTGCGAGACGACACGCATCTTGACCGGCGACGTGAAGTCGATGGTATCCGTTGTATTTTCGAGATAATTGAGGGTTGTTTCTTCGCCTTCGGTATTCTTGTATACCAACTCGACTACCGATGCGCTCTCGGTGGTAATCACGGGATTAAGCGCCGTAATCTTGGTGCCGTAGGGCAGCGAGTCGGCGTTGTATATGTTCAGGGTATTGAGGTCGATAGTAAAGAACACCGAGTCGAGATTGGCCAGTACTTTGGCATTGGCGCCCAGCGAGAACGAACGCACTGTCGCACTCGATGGCAGCGTATAGGCTACCTCCTCACTGCTGTTGCACGCGGTGAAGGTCATACCGGTCGCCGAGGCCAGCATGAGTCCGATTGCAAGGGTTTTAAGATTAGCTTTCAATGTCGGATAGATCTGTTTATTTTGAAGGTCTCCGCCACCGTCGGGCGCCGGACGAGCCTTGTAAAATTGTCGATACTTGTTTTCAACTTGCAAAGTTAAAATATTCCTGCCAAACTAATGCAATTTCGAGCGCCAAATCTCGCTCACTCCGGTGTATTTTATAGCTTTTTAACGCCCGCAGGGTATAGCCGCAGAAAAATTTATCATGTAATGTAATTTTATATACTTTTTCGCGTCTAATAATCAGAATGAGTAACCGACGCCGCATAGAGCAACTTTTCAACACGGCCATCGACCAATACGGTGCGATGATTCGCCGCGTATGCATGTCGTACGCCACGCCCCGTGCGGGTGTCGACGACCTCTACCAGGAGGTGATGGTGGCGCTGTGGCGTGGTCTGAGCACGTTCCGCAACGAGGCGGCTCTGTCTACTTGGATCTACCGTATCGCTATCAACTCGTGCATATCGTTCCTGCGGCGCACAGACAGCTCGACGCTATACTCCGAGTTGGGCTACGAGCCTGATGCCGAGGACGAAGCGCCGCAGTTTGGCGACGACGAGCGGGCTTACCTGCAGTACCTCGTGAGCCGTCTCAACCCCATCGACAAAGCCATCATTCTAATGTGGCTCGACGAGCGTCCCTACAACGAAATAGCCGACGTTACAGGTCTGAGCACCAACGTTATAGGCGCTCGTCTGACGCGCATCCGTGCCCGTATGCAGCGGGCATGGCAAAACACTCTTAACGCCAAAAACAAAACACTATGATATTCTCCCGTAACGACGATTCTTTCCAATCATATACCGACCGGCTGATGCGCGACAACTGGCAGTCGCTCGGCCGCGACAGTCAGCCTCCTTCGGCCGCCGAGCTAATCAAGCAGATGACGCGGCGCAGCCTCGTGGGCCGTTTGCGCCGGCGCGCCATGCTGATGGCCATAATCGGACTGACCGGTCCGCTGTGGATGCTCGAGATGAACCGGCTGCAGCCCGTATCGCCGCTGTTGTTCTGGTATTACATCGTGTTCATGCTCTTTTTCAGCGCCGTGTCGTTCTACTGGTGGTACCGCGTCGGCGAGGTACCCCGTTACATGACCCTCCCGCTTGTCGAGGCTCAACGACGCATGTCCGACCTCGACAGCCTGCGCCGTCTCATCAAGATTTCGGGTTGGATAGTCGGTTTGCCGCTGATTGCCATGCTGTTTTACGAGATCGGCAGCGACGAAAACCAGGGTAGCCTTGTCGGCGCCATCGTTGGTGGTGTCGTTGGCGGCTCGGTCGGCCTGTTTTGGGAGATGAAGACGCGTCGCCAGGTCAAAGCGCTGCGTCAGTCGTTCGAGTCTCTCACCGAGGACGAACAAGATACACCCGACCGCGTGTGTCCGACGAACGCTCGGTGAGCACCTCGGCGCGCACCGTGTCGGCCGGTGCCAACGAGTTGGTTATCAGCCAGGTCCCCCGGCTGACACTATCACCGGCGAGGCGGAGTCGGTCGTTCATGTAGAAATTAATTGAGTAATACCGCATCAGGCTGTCCTCGACGATGCTCGTCACTATCGGTGCATCCTCGGGCACAGTCGAATTGACGTACCGTGCGGCCTCGATGTCGCTGCGCGGATTCATCACCGCGGGGGCCAGTGCAGCTGAATAAGCAAGCATGATGATATAGGTAAGTAATATGGTGCCCACCATGCCGTCAGCGCGGCGCGATCGGGTCAGCAGCCACCACAGGCCGACAAAGACTGGCACGAGCGCCGGCAGCCACTGGTGCCAAGCGAGCATGGCCACAGCAGGCTTCCCCCACCCCATACACCCGGCGATAATGATAGCTACGGGCGCCAGTACGGCAATGACTGCTAACACGTTAGCCCACACGCGCATTATGCGGGGCACACGCTGTTCGCCCAACAGCCACGCCACTCCGTACGCAAGGAAGGGGTAGCACGGCAACAGGTAGACGCTGCGCTTGCTCGACGGGATGCAGTAGAAGATGAATACCGTAAGTCCGACCACCAACGCCAGTCGGGCGAACGACGACAGCCCGGCGCAGCGGCGGCGGTAGCACACGGCGATGGCTGTGCGCACGCGGCGCACACACAGCGCCGCCACCACGGGCAGCGTCCACGGCAGCATACCGGCCACTATCGACGTCACATTGTAATACCACGGATTGACATGGCTTTCGTAGCCCATCGTGCCGGTCAGACGCCCGATGTTTTCTTCCCATGCTAAGGCGGCAAAACCGTCGCCGCCTTGGCGCCACGCCAGCCAGTACCATAGCCCCGGCAATATGAATGATGCCAAGGCGATGCCTGTCAGGCTGAACAGCGTGCGGAAGAAATTCCGGCCCTCCAAAAGCATGTATATGCCCATCGCAAGGCAGGGCAGCAACGTGCCGACAGGCCCTTTGGTCAGCGTGGCTCCGGACAGCAGCAGAATGGCCCAGAGGACGCGCCACGGCTGGCCCCGCATGGTGTACATGGCGTAGATGCCGCCCACCATGCAGCACGTCAGCACCATATCGACGCGACAGGCCACGCAGGCGCGGAAAAACTCGAAACTCGTGGCGAGTACGAACAGTGTCAGCCATGCCCGGTCGCGCGACACCCGCCCGACCAAGAGCCTCCACGTGGCCACGAGCAGTGCCACACCGGCCAGTGCCGACGGCAGCCGCGATGTGAACTCGCTGACGGCGCCGCCGTTGAACACCACCGAGAATATAGCTATCAGCCAAGCCAGGAACGGCGGCTTGTAGGGGATGTCGCCACCGTAGCTGACGGGCAACACCCAGTCGCCCGACTGCAGCATCGACACCGCCACGATAGCCTCGCGCGGCTCGCCTTTCGAGTAGAAGAACATCTCGCCGAGCCACGGCACAAACAGCACCAGCATCAGCAATGCCGGCACTATGACGGAGGAGGACTGCAATCTGCGCATATCTGGTTCGTTTTAGATTGTTGGCATTTCTTGTGAAACAAACTTTAAGCGCAAAGTTAGCGCAAAAAGTCCTGCTATAGAAATTTTAGGTTAAAAAAATTGGTAGCTTGGCGAAAAAATCTTACTTTTGCATCGTCAAATGTCGCCTTTGGGCCACTGCGCCGGGCGCATGCGACACCCCACAACACGAACACAATTTATTCTACTAATTCTTAAACATTAACCTACAATGGCTTACGTTATTAACGACAACTGCGTTGCTTGCGGCACCTGCCAGCCCGTTTGCCCCACCGACTCGATCTCGGAAGGCGAAATCTACCACATCAACCCCGACACCTGCATCGACTGCGGTTCGTGCGCTGAAGTTTGCCCCAGCGACGCCATCCACCCCGGAGAATAATCCCTCCCGCACCAAGTCATCTAACAAAAAAAATTTAGAGCGTGTTTCTTGCGAAACACGCTCTTTTTTATCCCGGGTCAGGGGAGGAGGAGGCCTTTGGAGGCCATCAGGTCGAGGATGTAGGTGGCGTCGGCGCGGGCTTGGGCTTCGTCGATGCCGTAGTGCTCGACGAGGAGTCGGGCGGCATCGTCGACCTCGAAGGTCTTGCCGATCAGGTTCTCCCACAGCATCGTGGCCGAGCTGTTCAGGGTTATAATCTTGCCGAAGGTGTCAGCATTGCTGCCCTCGGCCAATACTACGTTCTGGCCCATGACCGAGCGCAGCGTAAATCCGTTTGCAATCTTCATCTTAAAGGAATTTAGAATTTAGAATGGAAAATGGAGAATGGAAAATGGAAAATGGAGAATGGAGAATGGAGAATGGTGAATGGTGAATGGTGAATGGAGAATGGTGAATGGTGAATGGTGAATGGAGAATGGTGAATGGTGAATTAGGGGGTCTGCATGTTGATTTTCTTCGTTTTTATGATCGCAATTAAAATCGAACGTATTTGAGTAGATTCTTGATATACCGATTCGAATTCCCTTTCAGTAAGATAATCAGTCCTATACAAGATCCTCAACCAAAAATTCACTTCACTGCATTCCTTCAAAGCTATATAAAGCTTCGCGATAAAATCAGCATCACTTTGTGCTTCTTGTGCCTCAGCAACATTGGCGCCTATACTTGTCCCGCATCTCAATAATTGCTTGGACATAACATACTCGCTTCTTTGTTTGGTGAGAACGTTATATATATTGACAATCCTAACCGCAAAATCTTCAGACCTACAAACAATTACATTATCAGCCATACTCGTTTTCAATTTTCAATTCTCAATTCTCAATTTTCAATTTTCAATTGTGCGTAGCACACGCGGGCGGCGTCGGCGTTGGGGAGGCAGTGCATGGCGCAGCAGGGGATGGTGGCGGCGAGGCGCTCGAGGGTGCGGTGGCGTAGGGCGCGCAGCGGCTCGGGCATGAAGGGTAGGTAGAACACGGTGGTCGTCAGCGACGCGTAGGCTTGCAGCGGTGTCAGCCGCTCGAGCCAGTTGGAGGGCGCGCGCACTATGCGCACCATCGCCCCGAGCGGCGCCTCGACGTTGCGGTAGCACGGCGTCTTGCCGCTCCACGGCGAGCCGTAGGCCATGGCCACCCCCGCCTCGTCGAAGCGTATCACCGGGTTGTCGTCGTTGAGCAACTCGGCACCCTCGACGTGGCGCGTCCACAGCGCCGCGTGGGTGCTCTTGCCAGTGCCACTTTTACCCTGGAACAGGTAGGCGCGACCGTCGCACACCACCGCCGACGAGTGCACCAACAGCGTGCCGGTGCGCGTCGTCGACAGCATGAACGCCACCATGATGGCGTGCGTCAGCAAGTGGCGGTCGAAGCCGTCGGCGTCGCTGCCGTCGGCCAGCACCACGTTGGCACGGTCCATCGACGCCGGCATACGCACCGACATACGTCGCCCCGGCACGTCGCGCAGACTGAAGTCCATGGCCAACGTGCCGTCGGCCATGCGCCGAGCCTCGGCCGACAGTATGCCTATCTCGCCACGCTTCGGCGTGTAGACACACTCGCCCTCGACGTCGGGCAACGTCCCCGTGGTGACACGTACGTCGAGCACCGGCGCACCGTCGGCCGCGACGGCGACAAACGGCTCGTAGCGCGAGCCTATCGCCTGCCACGCCGGCAGGGCCGCATCAACCGTTATGTCGATGGCATTGCGGGCTATTAAGTATCGTTGTTTCATCGTTTTTTGAATAATGATTTTATTCGGCTATACAGTCGGTAGACATGGCCACGCACCCGGTAGTACTGTCGGCGCGCAGGCCACGTCGCCGCCCACAGACGGCTGTAGCGGCGGTAGGCGGCGTCGGTCACCGCGAAACGTCGCGCCGGTATGGCGTGCCAGGGGCGGTAGCCCGACATGCGGTGCACCTCGGCCACGCGCCCTATGATGTCGTCGCGGCGCACTCGCTCGGTGGCTATGCAGTTGTCGCCGCGCGTCACGTAGACGGCCTCGCCGCACTCGCTACGCACCTCGACCAACCGGTGCACGATGCTCTTGGCCACCCCACCCTCGGCGCCCTGATGACGGAACATCAGCAGGTCGCCCACGGCGGGTTCGCCATCGAGCGGCACGACCACCACGCAGTGCTGCCCACCCCATATCAGGGGGCGCATGCTCCGCCCGGAGGTCTGTGACAGCGCGAAACCTTTCCGCGCCATCACCTCGCGACTATGTTGAACTGTGTTGGTCATTGTTTTGTCTAAGACAGGAGAACAGGAGAACTTTTTAATTTAGAATTTAGAATGGAAAATGGAGAATTTAAGACAGGAGGACAGGAGGTCTTTTTAATTTAGAATTTAGAATGGAAAATGGAGAATTGAGAGGGGGCCCTGGGGTTGTAGGGACGCGATTCATCGCGTCCGCGGAACGGCGGCCTCACGCAGAGGCGCAGAGCACGCAGAGGAGTGGTCGAAGACAGGAGAGGGGCGGCCCCACCCCGGCCCTCCCCAAAGGGGAGGGGTAGGGACGCGATTCATCGCGTCCGCAGGGAAGTATCAACTTCGTGATAGGGACATGCCTTTGGCATGTCAGGAGGGGCGGCAAGTGCCGGGCTGTAAGCCTCCCCTTCGGGGAGGTTTGGAGGGGCTTGAGGGCTTGGGTGGTGTTGTTGGATTTATCGAAGACAGGTGAACAGGAGAAGCTAATTTTCAATTCTCAATTCTGAATTTTCAACTTCTAAAAGTGCTACTGTACTCCTGTCTTGGATCACTTAGTGTATTGGAGAGTCAAAGACAGGAGGACAGGAGAGCTTTTAATTTTCAATTTTACATTATCAATTTTCAATTTCTCAAATGCCTTTGGCATGTCAGGAGGGGCGGCAAGTGCCGGGCTGTAAGCCTCCCCTTTGGGGAGGTTTGGTGGGGCTTGAGGGCTTGGGTGGTGTTGTTGGATTTATCGAAGGCAGGAGAAGCTTTTGAGAAATTGAAAATTTAGAAGTGAAAATTGAAAATTCCTCCAGTTATGAATTCTCAATTCTCCATTTTCCATTCTAAATTAAACAAAGTGCTACTGCACTCCTGTCTTGGACCACTTTCTGTCTTCTACTATCCCACTCTGCGCACTCTGCGCCTCTGCGCGAGATTACCGGGCGTGCGGGGGCCATACCAAAAACGCCGGCTGAAAAGCCGGCGTTATACGTTAAATGCAGAGCGACTTAGAACTCGTCACCTTCGCCACCTTCTACAGGAATATCAGGATTTGTTGGATCAACCTTCAAGCTGTCATCGTCCTGGAGGAACGAACCTTCGAGTACAAGCTCTAACTCTTCGAGATCGGGTTTTTCGTACTTCATAATTTTTATAATCGATTATAGTTTTATATTCACAATTTAGTTTATCTCCGGTCCCCCCTCCCGGGTTGTAGTCGCGACAGGTCGCGACGATACACCCTTGGGAGGAAAGCCTCCCCTTTGGGGAGGTTTGGAGGGGCCGAATTACTTCACGAGTACCTTCTTGCCGAGGACGATGTAGACACCCTTGGCGAGGTTTACGGTGGTTGTGCCGGGAACGACCTTGGTCATAGCGGCAACCTTACCGTCGATAGAGTAAACAGCTACCGTACCGTAGTCAGCGTCGGAGTTGAAAGTCAGCACGCCAACACCGGGAATAACTTCGAGCGAGTCGAACGAGTCAGCCACAACATCGTTAACACCTGTGCTGATGTTGCCGGTGATGTCGTTGCCATTTTCGTCGAGGATACCGATACCCATTTCAGCGGGCAGACCGGGAGCCATCTTCTTGCCGGGAGCAGATGCTGCTGCCTTAACATTAGTAGCGATGGCGATACGGAAAGCGGAGAACGTTGCGTTTGCACTACCGGCCTGGAATTTATTGTTCTTATTGAGACCGTAAACATACTGAGCGTTCGATTCACCAATGAACTCGCCGCACGACGCCTTCTTGAAGGTGCCGAAGGAAATGCTACCGTCTTCTGCTGTAGCGCCTTTGACAATCTGCGTAGCTACGGTAGGCTCGATGGTCTTTGCTCCGAGGTCGAGGCTTACAGTACCTAAGTTACCATATACATACACCATACCGGGAGTATTGGCAGGGATACCGGTAGCGCTACGGGTAAACCAGAACTTGTCAGTACCCTGCTTCTCGTAAGTGCAGAGCGACAGGTTAGTGTCGATATTACCGTTAGGGATATCAGAGTACTTGAGAGCAAAAGGCAGAGATACTACATTGAAGCCGGGAGTCAGCTCACGTTCGTAGGTTACGGCCTTAGCCTGGATCTGTGCGGGGCAGTAGAAGTCGACTGCGTCGTCGATTACAGCGTTGTCGCAAGTGTTGTTGGCACCATAATATACATTGTCGATTCCGGTGAGGTCGCTGGTAGCAGATTTTGCGAAGCGGTTGGTGGGGATGGTTACAGTCGCGTTTTTGCTATCAACCAAACCTTTGTTGATCAGCTGAACATAAACCTGAGTATCAGCTGCGCTGCCTTCGGTAAAGTTATTGATGGTGAGGTCATACACCGGCGAGGGAGCCGCAGAAGCTTTAACTACAGTCTTGGTAGCGAAGTCTACACCAAACAGAGCGTCGGTACGCAGGGCATAACCTATAGCACCAAACGGATCGGTAACACCGTTCTGACCATTTACATAATTGGTGGGGTCGCCCTCTTCATCATAAATTCGACCGGTAGTGCCATCCCAACGCACCACATTGGTAAGGTGAGCGTTAGCTCCTAAAGTTTTCATCAGGGAACCGTTAATTGCAGTTGACGAAAGAATACCATTGAAGGTGTTAAATAGAGATTCACCTCCGGTTACGGTAATCACATAACCTTCGCCATGAATGGTGCCGCTATAATTAACACCGGTAGCAGCTGCATTTTCATTTGCAGTCAGAGTAACATCTTGGTAAGTTGCCTGTAACTTTTGGGTAGCAGCTGCAGAAGCAATTGCGTTAGCTTCTTTCTGAGCTTTGGTTGTAGCACTGGTTAAATCTTGCTGTCTTTGGTTATATACAGCCTGGGCTGCAGTTACGGCATCTTGTGCAGCTTTGAGATTGTCATTAGCAGTTTTTAACTCGCCCTCAGCCGATTCCAAGTTAGTTCTTGCAGTTGCGAGTTCTTGTTTTTTTTGCTCAATAGTCTCGTCAAACTCATCATCAGCTGCTTTGATTGCATCCTGCCAGTCCTTATATAACTGCTGCTGCTGCGAAAGAGTACCTTCTGGTGAGCCTGCGGGAACCTTTGTATAACCGTCGATCTTAACCTGAGTGTCTTTTACATTCTTATTTGCGGTAGCAAGATTTTGGCTTGCCGTAGCTTGGTCTTCCTTAAGTTTGTCTAATTTTTTTTGAGCTTCATCTACTGCTTTCTGGAGTGAACCATCGGGATCGTCGTATGTAACTTTACCAGGTTTTGTAGTAGTCGTAGCATACTTATCCCTCAGAGTTTTAAGTTGACTAGCTGCTAAAGCAATTATATTTTCTTCAGACCCTTTTGCGAAGTTTTGAAGCTTATAATTTTCGGAAGTGGCTTTTTCAGCTGCCATATATTCAGGACCTAAATATATGTACACATTTGATAAGGCGCCCAACAACACAGGTATATTTTTCTCTGTATCACCAGTAGTAAGAAGTTTATAGAAACCTTCTACGTCAGTGGAAGTATAATCTGCGTTGGGTGCTTCATTACCAAATGAAATATACAGATTTTTGGACATACTACCACCCTTGTAATAGTAATAAATTTTACCTTTATCACCATCTTCTTCAGCTTCAGTCTCATAATAATGATCCCAATAACCCTCAAAAGCATTTGCATTGGTATAACTGGTATTAATCCAAGTGGGATAGGTGGTGGTAGTAATTTGCTCAGTTGTAGCTACAGCTGCCAATGCGGCTTTAGCATTATCGAGTTCGGTTTGAGCTTGGCTTATGGGCACTGTATAGCCGGCAAGTTCATTATTATAGTCGGTAGCCTGACCTTGGTAGGTAGCATATTCCTGCTGCCAGGTAGCGAGCTGAGCTTCAGCATTCTTATATGCAGTTTCTTTCGGGGTAACATTTTCGGTAATGTAGTCCGCTTTTTGTTTTTGCACCCCAGCCAGTGCATTATAAGCCGCTGTGGTGTCGGCTGCTGCTACCTTAGCTTCTGCATCAGCTACAGCTTGTACGAGTTCTGGCTTAGGATCAGCATCGAGATCGACTGCTGCTTTCTTATCAGCCAAATCCTTTTCGGCCGCCGCTAAAGCGTCTACTGCGTCGTCGTAGGCCATTTTTAAGGAATTATTATCGGGAAGATCCGAAATTTTACCTTCAACTTGTACCGAAGTAGGATTAACCAGGAAGTCAACGAACTCCTGCCAAGTCTTGATAGTGCCGTCAGAGAGCTTCACACCGGCAAATACTGTCCATCCTGTAATAAGCGACAGAAAAGCCAGTAGTAAGGGAGAATACTTGTTTACCTTCATAATAGATTATAGTTACTTTATTGATTAGTTGCTATTTAAGTGTGATATAGGTTGTTAATGTCCGGTCATAGTGCTCCCATGACCGTAGAATAATGCGCAAATTTACGGCAAATTTTCGATTCGGCAAAATTTTTGCCAAAAAAAAGTTCGGCCCCACCCCAACCCTCCCCAAAAGGGAGAGGGCTTGGCTACGCAGGAAGGAGGTCTCGCGCAGAGGCGCAAAGCACGCAGAGTGTAGATTGATCCAAGACAGGGGTTGCCCCTCCCCGACCCTCCCCAAAAGGGAGGGGGCTTGGCTACGCGGCATGGAGGTCTCACGCAGAGGCGCAGAGCACGCAGAGTGTAGATTGATCCAAGACAGGAGCACAGGAGAAACTAAAATTTAGAATGGAAAATGGACAATGGACAATGGAGAATTTAAGACGAAAGGATTGGTCTAAGACAGGAGCACAGGAGGACTTTATGAAATTGATAATTTAGAATTTAGAATGGAGAATTCCTCCCGCTATATATTCTCAATTTTCCTTTTTCCATTCTTAATTAAAAAAGTTCTACTGTTCTCCTGTCTTGGACCACATCCTGTCTTGGAGGGTGAGGGTATAAGACAGGAGGACGGGAGTTTTTTTTTAATTTAGAATGGAAAATGGAGAATGGAGTTCAAGAAAAGTCTATTGTTTTGTCATGAGCTTAGAGATGAACTTTTTCGGGAAAATTGGTGTTGGGATTTTGTAAGTTGCGAGATTTTTATTAATTTTGCAACACAAATAGGGGTCTGAGTTTCCCCCTTGAACAAAGAAATACTTCGGAGACGATAGTCACGATTTTAGGGGCTGGCGTTAGCCGGTCGGAAAAGCCTTCTCACGAAGGCTTTTTTTGTGCTTAATCAGGAAAGATCTTTAATCCGAGTTTCGTCCCGTGGCTAACGTAGATATTGGGTTCTATAATATCAAATGCAGGATTTGGCTTTTCGGGGAAAAGCACGCTGCGCGAAATGGGATAGGCAACTAAATCGGCAATCTGCAGGCCATTGATATTTTCAGATTTGGCTGCAAAATTGAAATCGTGGATATGGCTCTTTAACCTGCTGCTCGAACAGTACTTGATGCCTTTTTCGAGCATTGTGTTGTAGTAATTGCGCAAGATTCGGTCTTCTCGTTTGCCGCGTTTTTCGACAACAATGCGTAGTTTGCCAGCGGGTGATACTTCGTCAAGGTAAAAGATGCTGCGCTGTATGACATACGATAGGGCGATGCCATAGATATCGACATCCGTGCCGTGTCGCATGATACATTTATCTTTCGGGACACAACAGCAGATGATGGTATAAACGTCGCGGGCGGAAAGTAGAGCGTTAAGTCGATTATAGAAGCGCGTTTTTATGTCTTGGTCATTCAGGTTGATAAACCTCTTTTGATGCTTTCGGATTTCTCTGGAATGGAAAATTACGGTTTCGTCGTTCCAAAATTCTCTTTTGATGGCATTTATCTTCTCGTCGAACTCGGGCTGCTTATTGGCAGGCAACAGGATGCCGCACAAAGTAAAAAGAGGAAATGCCGAGTCAAATGTGACCAAATTTTGATCGCCACATTCGTCTAAATACAAGTAATATGTCGAGGCATCGTTACGCATCTTTTTTGCGCAACAAAATTACTCATTTTATTTGAAACGGAGAGTGATTGCGCGAAATTTTTGGCCATGTGAGAAGGTGCTTCACGCAGAGGCGCAGAGTGTTTTAGAGCTACGCGGGATTGTAATCTCGCGCAGAGACGCGGAGGGCGCAGAGTTTTTATTTTAATATCGCATTAATAAGAATAAATTATATTCTTTGCGGACTTTGCGGCTTTGCGTGAGTAAATTATTTTTTGCGGCTTTGCGGGTGATTACTTACTGACTTGGGGGGGTAACGGGTGTTTAGGATTTGTCTGTGAGGTGGGAAATGACTACATGGATGATAGGAGCGTGCGCTTGGCGATAGAACACTTTAGCGTATGTTTTGTATCCGTCGGGGCCGACGATAATGTCCTTTGACTCGATTTTAAGGTATTGCAACCGTGTATGGTTGCGTTTATACAACGCCTCAAAGAGTCGCCATCGATATTCTGCCGCCTCAATATCAGGATGATTAGTCGTCAGTGGTTGGAGGGAACAGACAAAGGAGAATACTGCGTTGGGGAAAAGCTGCATTTCTTCAATCAGCCAGTCGCACATTCTGATCAAGGCTCGTATATTGATGGGTCGGTCGGGATTAAGCTTGTTGATCGATATGTCGGCAATATCAATGTCAGAGAACTCGTCCGGAATCTCGAATGCGGCATCTTTTGTTATATCATCATAAAAACTAAGGACAACCACTAAATGATTGCCCTCGTTATCGGGAATAAGTACTTCAACTGATTCCATCAACCATGTATCAGCTTACGGTACTTATCACATATCTTGTTCATGCGCGCTATCTTTTGCCGCTGCGCTTTCTCAATGAAAGCGACGAATTCCTTAGTAGGATTGGGGATGCGTATGGTGTTTGTCGTTTCCATGATGTTTGTTTTTGGTTTTCTGTTGCAAAGATAATGTTTTTTATTTAGATAAACAAAAAAAGTGGCAGTAAGTTGCACCGGGGGCTCGCGCAGAGGAAGTTTTTGTCTCGCGCAGAGGCGCAGAGTGTTTTATTTTGGCTAGGCAGGAAATCTATCTCACGCAGAGGCGCAAAGGACGCAGAGAGTTTTTTTCCTATTTCTTCTTTTCACCTTCTTATATATCCTAAATTTACATAACGATTTTGAATCTAGAGAATAAATTAAATCCTTTGCGGGCTCTGCGGCTTTGCGGGAGATTAAAGATTGTTGACGACGCGGGTGATGCCGTCGATGAGGCGCACGCGATTGAAATTCAGAAGTATTCCCAATCGTTTGTTACAGACTCGGAGATATGTATTGAGCTGTTTGGCAAATAGTGGGCTATCGTTTTCGGTGGCTTTAAGTTCAAGTATGATTTCGTTTTCCACAATTATGTCTGCACGGTAGGCGAGGTCGAGGCGATGTCCTTTATATACGACGGGTATTTCAACTTCGGTCTCCGCGTGCATGCCTCGCAGGCGGAGTTCACAAGCCAAGGCTGCTTGATATGTATGCTCCAGTAAGCCCGGACCTAAAAGGCGATGCACTTCGATGGCAGCGCCGATGATTTCCCGGCTGAGTTGGTTAAGCTGTTGTTGATTCATAAGGATTTGTTGATTTAGGTAGTTGTTTTTGTCTCGCGCAGAGGGAGTTTTTGTCTCACGCAGAGTGTTTTTTGGCTAACGCAGTACGTGTATCTCGCGCAAAGGCGCAAAGGGCGCAGAGGTTTTATTTTAATTTCTTATTAATTAAGAGTAAATTACATTTTAATTAAGAGTAAATTACATTCTTTGCGGACTTTGCGGCTCTGCGGGAGTAATAATATCATCCGCGCGTGGTTTGTACTTCGTAGTTAGTCGAGGTGGAGGGTGGTTGGGTGGTAGGGGGTGAGGGGGGTGCGGTG
>CAZNGJ010000047.1:0-17911 GCA_964572615.1 uncultured Bacteroides sp. | reverse complement strand
TGGATTATAAACAACACACAGCCGGAATCATGAGCAAGAAGTCTATTCGATTTTTTAATGATCGTGAGGTTAGAGCGGTTTGGGATGATGAGAACAACTGCTGGTGGTTCTCGGCAACCGATGTTGTGCGTGCCATAAACGATGAACCGGACTATACCAAAGCCGGCAACTACTGGCGTTGGCTGAAAAGGAAATTGGCGCAGGAGGGTATTCAACTCGTGAGTCCCACTCACGGGTTCAAATTCGAGGCTCCGGATGGCAAGCAGCGCAAAGCTGACGTCCTTAACAGCGAGGGTGTAATAACACTCGCCAAGCATTACCCCAACAATAGGGCGAGCAAGTTTCTTGACTGGTTCACATACAGCGACAATACTATTGACGGTCAGAGCCGTAAGAAAGCATACACTCTATTCGAAAGCGGTCTGCTCAACTCTCTTGAACCGGGAAGTATTAAGTGTTTACAACAGATTCACGCCTATCTATTTGGCGGATTATATGAGTTTGCCGGGCAGATAAGGACAAAGAACATTTCGAAGGGTGGATTTACTTTTGCCAACTGCCTTCATTTCCCGAACATAATACCGACCATTGAGAATATGCCGGAAACTACGCTTGACGAGATAGTTGACAAATATGTTGAGATGAACGTGGTGCATCCGTTTATGGAAGGGAATGGTCGTAGCACACGCATTTGGCTTGACCTAATGCTACGCCGCTCATTGAAACTCTGCGTTGATTGGAGCCAGATTGACAAGAACGAATATCTCACCGCCATGCGAGAGAGCGTTGCCGATTCCGCTCATATCAAAGCACTGATAAAGGGTGCGCTGACTGATAAAATCAATGACCGCGAGATGTTCATGAAAGGCATCGACTACTCGTATTATTACGAAGAAGAATAACCGTTCAAAAAGTTGTATGATATTTTTGTTGGGAGGGGATTTTTAACAATTTGGGGGTTGGGGTGTTATAACATTATACTGTTTATTGTTTCAAATGATAAAACCACTTTATTAAAAGATATCATCACATTATAATATAGAAAAGATCACGTTATAATTATGAAATTACGTATTGCTATCCTCGTTTTCTCGGTGCTTGCCTTGTCTTTTCTGCTGCCGGCATACGGAAAGAAGTCCTCTCAACGGCGTTACATCACGCCTCAGGAAGTACATGTCACGGTGTCTCCGGAAGCTAAGCATAAAGCTGATGCGTTGTATGAGTCGGTTCGCTCGGCATATTTACAAGGTAAACTTTCGCCAGAAGGCGTTGTGGATAAGGCTCTCTATCATAAGATATGGAGTCCGGAACTGGCTGCCCGTTGTCTGCAATTGGTTGCTGACAAAAATACAGATGCCAAGGCTGAACTCGGCTATCTTTACACATTTTTCAAGACTGCCTATTTGTTCCCCGGAAAAGAGGCCGAAGGTGTTCGCTTGTTGGAGTCGTCAGCTGCCAATGGTAATAAGAAAGCTAATGATTATCTCGGAATCTATTATTGTGGCAAGAATGATTATAAAAATGCTCTGAAATATTTCTATGCAGTAGGTCTGGATCATATTCCTTACGCGCTTACCTTAATCGGTGGAATGTATGAGGAAGGACACGAAGTGAAGAAAGACCGTGCAAAAGCTAGAGAATATTACCAACGTGCTGCTTCTCTCGGCGATGCCGCCGGCGCACAAAAATATGGTTATGCGCTGCAGCGTGGATGGTTTGGCACGGTTGATATGCCCGATGCGTTTTTCTGGACATACATCGGTGGAGACCTTGGTAGCGATTTTGCACGTTCAAACCTATTGTTGCCAATACGCGGCGAGCGTTTTGGCGATGATGTGCATACCGCATTCATACGCAACGGGATGACCCTTGTAGATGCCTGGAATGACGAATACGGCGATAAACTAAAAGCGGAACCCATTTATCAGAAGGGTTATAAAGTAGGGCTCCCCAAAAGGACCCAAGCTGCCCAAAAAGGTGATGATTGGTCGCTTTTCTACCTGGGGAGCATGAGCTACAACGATGAGTTCCTGAATCACTCCGGCGAGTTCATAAAAAATTGCTACGAACCGCTCATTGCCAGCGGGAAGCTTCCCGATTCTGCACTTGCACTTGTTTACGCACGTTTGGGTGATATATATCGTAAGGGCGACGGCGTAAAGGCCGATGCTACCAAGGCTCGCGAATATACCACGAAAGCCGCAAAGCTCGGTAGTCTTGAGGCTTACAAAATCGTAGAGAACATACCAGACTGACATGTCGAATTATATAGCCGTTATAAATATTTTGCGAATGCTTCGCTAAGTTTATGGAGGTAGGGTTTGTGAGTTTTAATCAGGAGGCGCTGAGTCGGGCTAACAGGGTTATGAAGCTGTTGCAGGGGCAAGGCGCTATTGATGAGCTTGGATTGGGGCGCATCCGCGATGCGTTCTCAAACATTATGTTCCCCGGCATGTCGACGTTACAGACTCACTCCAAGTATTTCTTACTCATGCCGGCGCTTTATGCTTTTCTCGAACGGTCGCGCATTGCCGACAGCAGGGAAGCTCGGGCTAAGGTTCGCGAGTTTGAAATGAACTTGACTCTTCGCCTTGTCGACGGTTCGCCCGAAGGTACGACGGGTATTATCGGGTCGGACACATTACGTTCGCGAAGCGGTTACGTCAAATACGACCCGGCGTATGTTTATCAAGCCGGTATGGAGACGTACGGGATGCTCCCTCGCGGGTGCAACATATACTCACTTCTGGCCGAAAGATCAAAAATATATCAAAATTTTCCACGGAAGCACCGTGGCAATGATGAATCGGGTGACGACTCGGACGATATGTCCGGTAACCGCCAAATATTCAAAACTTGTGGCGAAGACTATGAATTAAGGGGGAAGAGCCCTTTGTCAATGAAATTGACACGTAAAGAAGCGTTATTTCTCAAGCAGCAGATCATTGCCACAACTCCCGGTTCGATGCTGGGTTACCTACTGGACAGCGGGTTGTATACTAACGTAACTAACTGTCTTTTTGATAGTCTTGGAGAAGTGTTGGCCGGGAATGTTCCTGTGGAAATATTCCATACTTATCGCCTGGCATTGCGTTTTTCGAGATTCGCGTATCTCCTAAGACTGCGATATGCCATGCTTTACGACTCCTTGGTCGGAGCCAACGAAGCAGCCGAACGTGAGTCGACTAAATTCGGGCGATTATTGGCGGATTATGCGGATGAATTTGCTCCCGAAGCAATGGAAGAAGTTATACGGTTGGTTTCGTCACGGGTTACGGAAGAATCCTGTAAATCATTTATTAGCAAAAGTGCGAGGCTTATCGCCGATGCGAATTTTGACGAACTCGACCGATTGATAGAGCTGCGGGAGAAAACCATTAAGGGTGCTAAGCGAAGTAAGCTCGTCAATTTCAAAGATATGCAACCCGGAAAAGCTTTCGAGACTCCCCAGCCAATGTCCTACCGGTGGAATACCATCGTGCGAACTGTCTTGTCAGAAATAAAGGAGGGATTAGGCGATGAATGACCTGATTTATAATGAAATTGTCGCTACTCCGGGTTACGAGTTGGAGTTTGCCGTCGGCACGACTTATAGTCTTGACGCAGAAGCTTATATGACTATAGCATTATCGTTCGCACGGTTAGGCGACGTTACGGACACCGATTTTCAATCGCCGCTACGTCTACTCGAAGGCATTCGCCAGGCAAATAATAGAGTTGCTATATTCTGTAATCGTGGCGGTCTGCAACCACCTACACGAAATAATCCGCTTTATGCCATGCTGGACAAGAGCGTATTCGAGGTTGCAGATGATCGGAAAGGGCACGAACTGTACAACTTCCATCCGAAAATTTGGGTGATAAAGGAGCGTGCAGTTGATAATCATGAGCGTCGCCAAATCAAGGTGATAATTATGAGTCGCAACCTCACCAAAGACACGAGTCTTGATATTGCTGCCACGATGTCAGCGCCTCTCGGCGTATCGACATCCCCCGAGACGCGCCGCAAACACCGACCGCTCACGGAATTTCTGCTCACTCTCGCAGACAAAGCCAATCCGGGCAAGCGAAAGAAGATTCGCCGCATGGTCGCCGACATGGACTCAATGGGCGAGTTCGTCATTGAGTCTCCCTACGAAGATTACGAATTCCTACCAATTCATTTCGGCGAGTCCCTCAACCCTCAAATCGACATAAAATCCGACTTGGCCGGACACAAGATGATGATTGTCTCGCCGTTTATTGACAAGCAGTTAACCGACAACCGAGGAAACGACAATCCAATAAAGTGGCTTAACGATTACAAACCGTCGGCTCAGAAAGTATTGGTTACGCGCCTGGATAGCCTGACCCAGGAAATCATGGAGTTTTATTCTTCAGACAACCGCGAGGTATGGGTGATGTCGCAGATCGCGGAACAAAATGACATCCTGCCGATGAATCTACATGCCAAGATGTACTTTTCCTGGGCGCCCAAGTCCAAACCCGACGGGATATATTACTGGTTAGGCTCGGCCAATGCCACAAGCAACGGGTTTGGCCGAAACTCGGAGTTCCTATTGAGATTGACGATGCCTATAGGTCGAGGTCGGTTTGAGGATTTTAAGGCTGAATTTTGTGATGAAAAGAAACAATTATGCGAGCGCATAACCTCGCTGCCGACGTCTGATGCTGAACAGGAAGACCATACACTCGAAGTAGCAGTCCGCAAGAACCTGATAAGCCACAGCAACCTCACAGCCGAAGTAATCGAACGGGATGGTGCATACGCGGTCGTGATTCGTGCGAGGAAAGTCCCTGACATTCCCGCCAGAATAACGTTTGCTCCTATCCAAGAACCGTGGAACGAGGCCGAAATGTTGCCTGTGACGAAAGAGTGCTGTATAGCTGTATCTTCACGTGCGCTGCTCTCGGAGTTTTATATCCTGACTGTAACGCTGTACGACTCTACATCGAAACCCGTGAAGATGTCCCTTAAAATCCCCACTAAAGGCATCCCTGAAGATCGAGATGACGAGATTTTCCGCAACCTTATAGATACGCGTGATAAGTTAATGAATTACATGGAGTTGATGATTACCGATCGTCCTCAGGAATTGACCGCGCTCATGATGTCCTGCGATGATAATGGAGGTAACCTGACAAACAGTGCTACAACAACGCGTAGCACTGTTGTCTACGAATCATTACTCCGCATCGCAGCTACTAATCCCGATCGACTTGAAGATATTCAGGAGTTAGTGGACCGACTCGACGCTGATGTCGTGCCCGACTCATTCCGCCGTATGGCCGAAATGTTTAAGCGTTCCATCAAAAAGTTACGGTAACCATGGACATATATGATTTCCAAAGAGCCACAGCCGACCGCATTGCCGAGATTTTCCGTAAAGCTACAATTGATGCCAATGGCCATGAAATTAAGACGGGAGGCCAGCGCCGAGTCCTGTTGGCCGACGAAGTAGGCTTGGGTAAAACCCACGTTGCCAAAGCTGTCATCGACCGAGTACGCGAAATGCGTAAGACGGTAGCCGACGATATGTTTCGCGTGGTTTACGTGTGCTCCAATATGAGTATCGCCAACCAGAATATCGAAAAACTTGGTGTCGTCAACCGTGCCGACGTCAACGAGAGTCGATTGTCGATGCAGCATCTTACTATTAGAGAGCGTGAAGCAAAGATAGTCTGTGCCGGAAATGACGAGATGGGCGAAATCATTATTCCGTTAACACCCTCAACGTCGTTTTCGTTGCATGGTAGCATAAAAGGAAATGCCAACGAACGAGCATTGATAGTCAACATATTAAGTCGACTTGACTGCTTTGCGGGCTATCAATCCGAATTAGCGACCTTGTTTCAAGGAAGGGCTAACGAAAAGAATTGGAATTATACCCTAAGCCGTTATGCCAAGCGCGTTGACGACTTAGGTCAGTCCTACATGAATGATGTAAAACGGTATTTATACGGGAACGCCACTTTCCGGGAGGTTGAAAAGGAACTGCTCAGGCAGTTTGCTGACGACAAACTCGCGGATATAGACAGCTCACGGATAATCAACCAATTACGCCGCATTTTTGCCGATCTTAGCCTGTCGATGCTCGAACCGGACCTAATCATAATGGACGAGTTCCAACGATTCAGTTCGCTTTTGGGCTACGACGACGATAGCGAGCAGACTGCCATCACCAAGAGATTCTTCGAGCAGCAAGGTGGTCAACAACCATTGATACTACTCCTATCAGCAACCCCCTACAAGCCATTTTCCACTCTCGAAGAGTTGAACGAGTATAATACAGACGAGCATTACGAGGATTTCAACCGTCTGATGGAATTTCTGTTCGCCGGTGAAAATGAGTTCAAGGAACTGTGGTCCGACTATTCCCACAAACTCTCGCATCTGCGCACCGAAAAATTTGACGTCATGATGGCATCCAAGCAGGTTGTCGAGGGCAAAATGTACCAAGGTATGTGCCGGACCGAACGCCTTAACGAAGGCCTTATCCGAGTTTTCCCCACCGCCGAAAGCAAGAACGACACCAAGATACGACAACTCGACATCAGTGAATACGACATCCTGTCTTACTGCGAGATGCAGCGAATCGTCACTGCTTGCAAGGCGGCTTCACATGACCGGTTCTCGTGGAACAACGTGCCGATGGAATACGTCAAGTCGTCGCCATATCTACTCTCGTTCATGGACCGTTACGATTTGAAACAGAAGATTGAAGGGGTTTACTCTTCGGAGGACGTTACAGATTTGCCCCTCCCAACAAGCAATATCTTGCTAAGGGAGAACGACATAGCACACTTCCACAAGATTCCGATGGCCAACGCCCGTATGCAGTATCTGCGCGACATGATGCTACCTAAAGGGAAAAATACGGAACTGCTATTGTGGGTCCCTGCGTCACGTCCGTATTACACTACCAACGCCGAAAATCCGTTTGTCAAGAATCGCGACTTTTCCAAGACGCTCATTTTTTCGGCTTGGGAGATGGTGCCTCGCATGATAGCGACAATGATGACATACGAAGTAGAGCGCGAGGTGATTTTCTCCAAGTACAAGAAAGCCGGTTATGATAAACGCACAGGCGGCAACCGACTGAAGGATGAAGCCGGTACGATACTCACGTATCCTTCTAAATACCTCGCCTCTCTTTATAACCCGGCTGACCATTATGGTGAAAAAATCCATCTAATCAAAGCGTCTGTCCGGAAGCAACTTAGTGAAACCCTAAGCGGCATACCTCACTCGGAACGACGTAATTACGGGAAGATACTTCGGGTTATTGAATGGCTTGATAATCAGGCCCTGCCCCGGCCGGATGAAATGCCGGCAAATACTATTGACCTCCTTTGCGATATGGCTATAGCGGGACCGGGGGTGTGTTTGTACCGCATCTTAGCCTCCGCGGAAATGGCTCGCGAATGTGCCAAGGGGTTCGAAACTATCTTCAACCGCAGATTGTCGGGATACACTATCGATAAACTTCAGGATAAATATCATAACGACGAACTCTATCTTGACGGCGTGATGGACTATTGCGTAATGGGCAACCTTCAGGCTGTTCTCGACGAATACCGCCATCTATGTTCCTCGGACGAAGACTTTATCGCTAAAATGAAGAGTGCATTCATCAATGTATCGACACTCCGAGTGGATACCGATAAGTCGTTCGCGCATGACAATAGCAACAAGTTTCCGATGCGAGTATCATACGCCGTACCCTTTGCCAAAATCAAAAACACTGCCGACGAAAAGGTCGAAGCTCGTAGCAACTCAATCCGCACTGCCTTCCAGTCGCCATTCTACCCATTTGTCTTAGCCAGCACTTCGGTTGGCCAGGAAGGTCTCGATTTCCACTGGTACTGTCGCAAGATAATGCACTGGAATTTGCCCTCCAATCCGCAGGATCTCGAGCAGCGCGAAGGCCGTATCAACCGCTATAAATGCTTGGCCATCAGGCGGAATCTGACCAAGCTCTTCCCGGACATATATGACTGGAACAGGCTGTTTGCCACTGCCAATGATGCTGTCCGACAGCAGTTCGGCACCCGCTACTCGGAAATGGTGCCCAACTGGTGTCTACCGACGGAATGGATTCATCAGCATAGCGATAAACTCGAATGGATTGAGCGAATTGTTCCGCAATACCCCATGAGCAGTGACGTCGACCGATACCGACGCCTCATCGACATCTTGTCGCTGTACCGCCTTACCATGGGGCAACCGCGACAGGAAGAATTGGTCGAAATGCTTGAATCGCAGAACTTAACAGAAGAACAAATATCTGAAATGCTCTTCAATCTGTCGCCTATATCACGGACTTAGAAATGTGGTATGGTATAACCGACGCAGATGTTTGGGAGCAGAATTGCAGCATCGAACGGCGAGCAATCGAGATCGCCAAACAGCAGCGAAAGACCTGCCTTGAGGAAGAAACCGCTTGTGCGCTGCAAGCGGTAACCAATACTCAGCGCACCTGCGATATTGACGCGTGTCACCTTGCGATGTTGTGTGACAACCATCCAACTGTTTCTAAAGTTATCAAAGTGTCTGACGTGTTGGTACGTCTGGTCGCGACGAAGGATATAAGGTGTAGCTGCTATACCAATCTCAAATTTGCTGGCACGCTTGCCAAAGATTGCATTCACTTCGAGTGGTATACTCAAACCCTTGCTATCCACGTCCTTATACGTATAGTTCCAGTAACCTCCATAGTCGTCATCCCAAGAAATACCTGTATAGCCAAGCCCCACCGAGTAACCGAAAGGACTACCTGCTTTGAAACGTGAGTCCATGCCAATGGCAAAGCCTGTTGACGGACCGAAAACCTGTCCGTAGAAGTTATACGGATGTTCCGATTGACCGTATGTGGTACTGATTGCGATTATCACGAGGCTGAGCGCCATTAATATCCTTTTCATTTCGACAGTTAGTTTATTTGAGAGAACTTCTTTTGAGCACTATGTAAGATTCGCCGACAGTACAATTAAGCCTGGTTATAGAGTCATTTATGCAGTCGACTGTTTCTACTTGCGGCAATATCTTTTTCATCATATCTTCAATCTCCATGTTGTCACATGCCAATTCCGTAAAGCTGATGTCGGTAAAGCTAATCGAATCACCGGTTTGGACGAATCGACCGCTAATGTGATTACAATTTGTCACTATGCCAAATGTGGAGTCAGCCTTAAAATCAATATACGCTGAAGCTGCCGGCTCAATCTCATCCGGCCGGACATACGTTGAGTCATTTTCAACTATATTAACAATCGACCATTGCCCCTGCAAATCAGGCGCAACCACGACGTCGGCGGCAGTGACATTGCCACCATCCGTAGCGTCCGCGGCAACGTCACCCTTATTTTCAGTCGTACACCCGACCATCGCCAACAAAATTAAATATAAATACTTTTGCATAATTTTCTTAGATTTTGCGCAAAATTAAACAAAGATTCGATAACCACCAAATAAATGATTTCTCATATATTTGAAAATTTAGTCGCAAAACAGTGAACAGCATCAGTTAGATAGTCGTTTATAAAGGAAAAAAGCGTTATGAAGAATGATTATCTTTTTGACCTTACTGGTAAGGTTGCCGTTGTGACTGGTGGTGGCGACGGCATAGGCAAGGCTTCGTGTGAAATATTGGCAGCTGCCGGAGCGGCCGTCGTTGTCAGCGACATTTCGCTCGAAAAAGCGCAAGCAGTGGCCGACGGCATCGTAGCGGATGGTGGCAAAGCAGCTGCCGTTCAATGCAACGTACTCGACAGCAAAGATTTGGCTAATCTTATCGATTTCACGGTATCAACCTACGGCACCGTCAACATCCTGGTTAACAATGCAGGATTAGGTGGCGGCGGTAGGGAAAACCCATACAATATCGATCGTGCTTACGTCGAGCGAATTTACGCTATCAATGTGTTCGCACCATGGGAACTGTGCAAGCTCGCCGCTCCCTATATGCAGAAGTCGAGTTACGGCAGCGTCGTAAACATCACCTCGATGAGCAGTATCAACAACAGTCCGGCCATGGCTATCTATGGATCATCGAAAGCAGCGCTAAACCACCTTGCTTCGAACCTGGCGTTCGACTACGGCCCCATGGGTATCCGCATCAACAATGTCGGACCGGGAGCAACGCGGACACACGCACTCTCGACCGTACTTACACCCGAAATAGAAGCCAAGATGCTGGCACATACGCCTATCCATCGTCTTGGCGAGGTATCGGACATAGCCGGAGCCGTGCTATATTTCGCCGCGCCTATCTCGGAATGGGTGAGCGGTCAGACGCTGATGGTGAACGGCGGAGGTGTCCAGACTCTCGACTAAAGCGAAAAAAGTTTGGGGAAAGAGGCGGTAATTTCGAGGAAAATTGTAATTTTGTATTCTAATGAACGGAATACGCAATATAACCTCGGATTATTGCCTCTCGGGTCTGTCATGGATCCGTGGCAATTCGTATGTACTCGCCAACGCCCTTCGGTCTATCATGCTATGTCTGTTCATGGCCTTATCTGCATACTCGGCTACGGGACAAATCAATGCCGACCAGGTGATGAACATTGGTCGCAACGCCATGTACTTCGAGGACTATGTCGTTGCTATTCAGTACTTCAACCAAGCCATCGCGACAAAGCCTTACATGGCCAAACCTTACTTCTACCGCTCGATAGCCAAACTCAACCTGGAGGACTATAAGGGCGCCGAGGAGGATGCGTCGAAAGCCATTGAGCTGAACGAGTTCATCACCGATGCATGGGAGGTGCGAGGCGTAGCCCGTCAAAACCTTGGCGATAACGCGGGCGCTATATCCGACTACGAGCACGCGCTGGCTCTCATACCCCGCAATCGCCAACTGTTGTTCAACTTAGCCGTGGCCCGCACCAATGTCAAGGACTACGAGAAGGCCGATTCGACGTTCAACGAAATCATCGAGTATTATCCCGGCTTCGAGAACGCTTATCTCGGCCGCGCCCAGATGTATCTCGAAAAAGCCGATACACTCAAGGCGCTTGCTGATATCGACACGGCGTTGGTGCGCAACCCCAACTCGTTCAACGGTCATGTTATGCGTGCCGAGTTGCTGATGCGTCGCAGCCGTCCGCTGTTCCGCAACGCCCTTGTCAACATGGACAAGGCTATCAAGCTCGAACCGAAACATGCTGGTCTGTATGTCAACCGTGCCTACATACGTTACAACCTAAACGACTGGGATGGCGCAATGGCCGACTACGACTACGCGCTGAGCCTCGAACCGCTTAACAAAACTGCGTTATTCAACCGAGGCCTGCTGAATACCGAGGTCAATGCCAACGACCGAGCACTCGAAGACTTCACGGCCGTACTCAACCTCGACCCGTCGGACCATCGCGCACACTATAACCGCGCACAGATAAGAGCCCGCAAACATGACTTTGCCGGCGCTATCGAAGATATTAACGCCGTCATCGAACTATTCCCCAATTTCCCGACCGGCTACTTAATTCGCAGTGAGTTTGAGCGTGGCCGGGGTAACCTGACCAAAGCAGCAGCCGATTACGACAAAGCCATGGCGTTGACACGCAAGTTGCATCCAGTGGACGGCAAGGTTGAGTCGGGTAATGCAGACCTTGACCGCGAACTGAATGCCAAGGAACTGACTGAGCGCGAGTTTGCGTCATTGCTCACCGTTGACGACAATTCAGATCTGCGCAGCGAGTATAACAACACGGCAATCCGCGGCCGTGTGCAAGACCGCAACATCAATATCGAGCCCGAGCCGATGATTGAGATGGCTTACTACAGTTCGCCTACCGAGCTGAGTAACAATACTTACTATATCAAGGAAGTGGATAACCTCAACACCACCCGTCAGCTCCGTTACGTGGTATTCGCAACTATCAATCCACCCCAACTGAACGACGAATCGGCAATCAACTCGCACTTCCGTTCCATAGAATATTACAATTCGTACATAGCTACACATGCTCCACGTGCAATCGACTATATCGGTCGGGCCATGGACTTCATCACCCTGCGCGACTACGCTTCGGCTATTCGCGACCTGGATCGCGCTATTGTTCTCAATCCCGATTTTGCCCCGGCCTACATGATGCGGGCACAATCTCGTTTCCGTCTGCACAACGCAGGCTCAGCTATAGCCATGGAACCGTCGGTGACGGCAAATGTCAAGGTTGACGGACTAACCCGACAGGGGCTCGACCGGAAGAACATGGATGAAATTATCAGTGACCTCGACGAGGCGATCCGACTCGTACCGACAAACCCTGCAGTCCACTACAACAAGGGTGTCGCACTGATTGGCTTCGGCGACTACAACGGCGCGCTGCAAGCCCTGAACCGCGCCATCGAGCTGAAACCCGACTTCGGGCAAGCATTTTACAACCGTGGCTTCGTACTCCTCAAGAACGGACAACGTGCCGCCGGCATCGAAGACCTCTCACGCGCCGGCGAACTCGGCGTCGTAGCTGCCTATAACCTCATAAAACGCATATCAAAGTAAATATTAAATCTTATACCATAATTCTAACTCTCTAACACTCCCGATTATGTCAGCAAAACTCACCGAAAAAGACATGGCCGTTCTCAATGCACGCGGCATAACACCAGATACTATCGAAGCCCAGTTGGATCGCTTCAAAACCGGTTTCCCCTACCTGCGTCTCGCCGGTTCGGCAACCGTAGGCAAAGGCATACTTCGTCTCGACGAGGCGGCCGAAAAGAGTGCGCTCGACCGTTGGGAAAAGTATTTGGCCGACGGAGGCAGCGTAACCAAATTCGTACCCGCCTCGGGGGCAGCTTCGCGTATGTTCAAGGCGCTCTTCGCCTTTGTCAACGGTGACGCCGATATACCTGCCGAGGGATCGGACGTAGCAAAGCTGATAGACGACCTGGACAAACTGCCATTCCGCGCCGAGCTTGACTCGGTACTTTCTGCAAAAACAGGAAAGGACGCTGCCACACTCAAAGCAGAGGGTCGATACAAAGACATAATCGAAGCCATAGTCGGCGGAGATGTCATGAACTACGGCGGCTTGCCCAAAGGTCTCCTGTCGTTCCACCGTTATGCTGACGGCGCGGTTCGCACACCCCTCGAAGAGCAGATGGTGGAAGGGGCGCAAACAGCAGCCACCAACGGCAAAGTCAACCTACACTTCACCGTGTCCGGCTCGCACCTCGACCTCTTTGCCAAGAAAATCGAACAGGTACGTCCCGCTCTCGAAGAAAAGTTTGGTGTGAAATATAATATCGGCCTTAGCGAGCAGAAATCTTCGACCGATACGGTTGCTGCTGCTCTTGACAACACATTATTCCGAGACGACAACGGTAACCTCGTTTTCCGTCCCGGCGGACACGGTGCTCTAATCGAAAACCTCGGTGACATCGACTCGACTGTAGTCTTCGTCAAGAATATCGACAACGTAGTGCCTGACGCCGAACGCGCAGCTACAATAAAATATAAGAAAGTTATAGCCGGCATCCTTATTGAAGCTCACGATACAATCGAATCGTACCTTAAGGAACTCGACCATGGGACTCCTGACCATGGCAAACTGCTGGAGATGACGGACTTCCTCGAAAACGTGCTGTGCACCCGTAAGGAAGGTGTGCGCGAACTCCCCGACGCTGAATTGGCTGCTTACCTTAAAGGCAAGTTCGACCGCCCCCTACGCGTCTGTGGCATGGTGATCAACGAAGGCGAACCCGGTGGCGGTCCGTATCTTGCATACAATGCCGACGGCTCGTACTCTCCCCAGATATTGGAGTCGACTCAGATTGACACGGCCAACGCTGACGCTTCGGCTATGATGGCAACTGCCACCCACTTCAACCCTGTAGACCTGGTGTGCTATATCCGCGACATCGACGGCAAACCTTACGACCTTAAGAAGTATGTTGACTCCGACACCGGCTTCATCAGTCAAAAATCGTTCGGCGGCCGCGACCTCCGCGCTCTGGAATTGCCGGGTCTATGGAACGGTGCCATGTCCGACTGGTCTACGATTTTTGTTGAAGTGCCCGCAGCAACATTCAACCCTGTAAAAACTGTCAACGACCTGCTTCGCCCCGTCCACCAGGCCGATAAATAATTTTAATGAACGACAAAACCTATCATAACGCACTGACACCCGAAGCACTTGAGGACCTGGACGCAGCCGTCCGGGTCCTTAAGAGCGGTGGGGTTATCCTCTACCCTACAGATACGGTCTGGGGGATAGGTTGCGATGCTACCAATGCCGAGGCGGTGGCCAAAGTATATGCCATCAAGCACCGAGCGGAGGCCAAAGCACTCATCACGCTCGTTGCTGACCTCGCTGCACTGGAACGCACGGTCGAAGGTATTCCCGACGTAGCATACGACCTGATAGAGTGCTCCGACAAGCCTCTCACCATAATCTACGACCGAGGTACCGGAGTCGCATCCAATCTACTCGCCGAGGACGACACGTTGGCAGTGCGCCTCACGCGCGAACCGTTTTCGGCTGCCCTTTGCCGACGTTTGCGCCGCCCTCTCGTCTCTACCTCAGCCAACATCAGCGGGGCCCCTACCCCGGCAAACTTTTCGGAAATCGCACCGGAAATTATCGACGCCGTGGATTATGTTTGCACCACGCGATGCAATGACATGGTACGACACCGTTCATCGACCATCATGCGCCTCAGCCATGACGGTCAGTTCAAGATAATTCGCCCCTGACACAATGCTTACACCCGGCCGCCAGAGATGGACATATATACTAAGTGACTACGTTGCCCTCAACGTAGGCTGGTTCCTGTTCAGCATCGTCAGGTATTTCTCGTTGCCGGCCGGTCTGCAGGCGGTGTTAAGTCTTAGCGATCACCTGTGCTCTACACAAGTGCTGCTCGGTCAGATACTATTCCCGATAATGATGGTCGTTATCTACGCCATCTCGGGGTGTTATCAGAACGTCTTCTTCCGCTCGCGAATCGACGAGGCCGTAAACACCTTTACCGTGTCGGCTATAGGTGCCGTGGCCATCTATTTCATAGCAATGATTAACGATAACATTCCCGAACGACTGCGGAGCTACGAGTTGATTGCCTTGCTCTGGGCCTTGTTGGCCGTACCGGTATGGATTGAGAGAATAATCATAACGACACGCATCACGGGAAAGATCCGCAAGGGTTCTATCTCCTTCAATACCCTGGTGGTCGGTACGACACGTGGCGCAATGGCCTTAGCCAAGAAAATATCCGCATCGGGACGAGGTGGCTTCAATATCGTCGGTTACGTCGAGACACGAGCCGACAACGCACCTGTGGAGGGCCTCGACCACCCGATATACAGTCTCAGGGACATCGCAGAAGTATGTCAACGACTTGATATCAAACGTCTTATTGTGGTTTCGCATCCTTTCGGCATGCGCGAGACGGGCGAAATGATCAACTCGCTGTTCCCGCTCGACATAAGCCTATATATCACCCCCGACCTATACAGTCTGATAGCGTTGCGCCCGCGCACTCAGGACATCACGGGCGAACTACTCATCGACATAACACGCACACGCACGTCACAAGCAACACTCAACATCAAGCGTATAAGCGATGTGGTGATTTCGGCTTTTACACTCATTGTGCTTTCGCCCGTTTACCTTGCGCTGGCCATTGCAGTCAAACGCGACAGCGCCGGCCCGGTTTTCTACCGTCAGGAGCGTATCGGCTTGCACAAGCGACCGTTCAAGATTATCAAGTTTCGCTCAATGTACGTCGATGCCGAAGCCGAAGGCCCTGCCCTGTCCACCACCGAGGATCCGCGCATTACGCGACTGGGCGCATTCATGCGTAAATACCGTCTCGACGAGATACCGCAATTCTGGAATGTTCTGAAAGGTGATATGTCACTCGTCGGCCCGCGCCCCGAACGCGACTTTTATATCAAACAGATAGTGAAACGCGCACCTTATTACAGCCTGCTCCACCAGATCCGACCCGGTATAACTTCATGGGGCATGGTGAAGTATGGTTATGCATCCACTGTCGATCAAATGATAGAGCGCTTGCGATACGACCTGGTCTACATAGAGAATATATCACTCGGCGTAGACATCAAGATATTGTTCCACACAGTCAACACCGTTTTGACAGGCAAAGGCGTATGACGAATCCCTCTCTTCGGCTTCCATACTTAAACCAACAATGAAAGAAATCAATCCTAACACCAAGATATACAAGTTCTTCCTTGACCTTGTGGCATGGCGCGAACGACACATCAGCGAAAAGACTTTTGTGATGGTTCTCGCCTTGATAGTCGGCGTGTTCTGTGGTTTTGCCGCCATGATTCTCAAGTGGCTTATCCACGTTATCTCGGACTTTCTCACTGCCGGCGTCAATATCGAGGAGGGCAACTATATTTACATCATCTATCCGGCCATTGGCGTCGTGCTCGTTGCACTGTATGTTCGTTATGTGGTGCGCGACAACATCAGCCACGGTGTAACCCGCGTGCTTCACGCCATATCAAGCAACAAAAGCCGGCTGAAAAAGCACAATATCTATACCAGTGTAGTGGCAAGTTCGGTGACTATCGGCTTTGGCGGTTCGGTGGGTGCCGAGGGCCCTATTGTGTACACCGGCGCTGCTATCGGTTCGAACATCGGGTCGGCGTTCCGCTTGTCGCCGCGTATCCTGATGATTCTTGTGGGTTGCGGAGCTGCCGCGGGTATAGCGGGTATATTCAAGGCTCCGATTGCAGGGATGCTGTTCACTCTCGAAGTTCTCATGATTGACCTCACGACCGTTTCGGTTATGCCGCTGCTCATTGCCTCAATTACCAGTGCTACCATCGCATATATCTACACGGGGTTCGAATTTGAGTTCTTCTTTGTGCAAAGCGATGACTTCGGCGCGGCCAAAATACCGTACGCTTTATTATTAGGTCTGATCTGTGGTGTGATTTCGCTGTATTTCACTCGTATGATGAACCGTATGGAGAACTTCTTCAAGCATTTCAAGAACCCCTGGAACAAGACGGCGGTTGGCTGCGTAATACTGTCGGCGCTGGTGTTCATCCTCCCCCCATTGTACGGCGAAGGCTACTCGTCGATCAACAGCCTGCTCAGTGGCGACACCTCGGCCATAGTAAACGGCTCGATATTCTACGCCGAGGGTTCTCAGTCATGGTTCATCATCGTATTTATAGGCGTTATCATCTTTACCAAGGTGTTTGCAACGTCGGCTACCAACGGAGCCGGCGGCGTGGGAGGCACGTTCGCACCGTCACTGTATGTTGGTTGTATGACAGGCTTCCTGTTTGCATACATCTGCAATCTGTCAGGCATAGGCATCCTTCTTTCGACCAAGAATTTTGCTCTCATTGGCATGGCCGGTGTGATGAGTGCGGTAATGCATGCGCCACTGATGGCAATCTTCCTTACCGCCGAGCTTACCGGTGGCTACGATCTTTTCCTTCCACTGCTGATAGTGTCAACCATAGCATACGGCACAATCAAGATTTTCGAACCGTACAGTATCTATACCATGCGACTGGCTCAACGTGGCGAACTGCTCACTCACCATAAGGACAAGGCCGTGCTGACGCTGCTCAAGATAGACAAGGTCATCGAGACTGACTTCATACCGGTTCACCCCGAATGGAATCTTAAACAGATGGTCGACACGATAAGCAAGTCGAACCGCAACCTCTTTCCCGTGGTCGACGACAGCGGCATGCTGCTCGGCGTAGTTATACTCGATGAAATCCGTAACATCATGTTCCGTCCCGACCTGTACAAGAAGATATACGTGTCCAAGTTTATGTCCACGGCGCCGGCTCGCATCAACGAGCACGCCACGATGGATACCGTGATGAAGACATTTGACAAAACCGGCGCGTGGAACCTGCCCGTGGTAGACGGCGAAGGACGCTACCGCGGATTCGTATCC
>CAZNGJ010000046.1:0-17973 GCA_964572615.1 uncultured Bacteroides sp. | reverse complement strand
GTTGGGTCGCTTCGCTCCCGACACGTAGGGTTCGAGACGACCTCGCCGCTCCGCGGCTCTGATGGCACAGTGACCTGTCACGACTGCGCGGGGACAATCACTACTCCCGTGAGGTTATTTTATACGATAAAAAACATAACCATAATATATAATTCTATACGATAATGATGAAACGAATAATGTTAGTCGTGGCGGCTGGCTTGCTGGCATGTTTTGCAGGCCATACCGGGAATCGTTGGCAAGTGTATGGCGGAGCAGGCGTTTCGCACTTCTGCGAAACACCATTGCTCGGATCGGACAGGACTTACGGTTGGGGCGGCGGCGCCTTCGTAGGCGGTGCATACCGGGTGTTCCTTGATAAACATTGGACGCTTAGCCCCGGCTTGGAGTTTTCCTTCATGAACAATGGAGCAAGCTTGTCAAGCAACGACATGTCCTTTGCTTACAACCATGCTAATTGGTTGGATACATGGAATATCAATATTCCTATTTTGGCAAGTTTCGGATTATCGGTTACCGAGCAAGTAGGAGTTCGCTTCGGGGCGGGTCCTTATCTGCAATACACCCTTTCTGCACGTCAATACGCTTCCGATTCCAATATGAAAGAGAGTTTGTCGGGAAGTTTCTCACGCCGCTTCAATGTTGGCATTATAGGAGAGATTGCCGTCGAGACGGGTAAGCATCTGTCATACTTCTTTCGTCCCCAGTATCCGTTTCTTAATGAAGGTTGGATACGCAAAACCATTACACTCTCCTTTGGTGTAGGTTATGCATTCTGATTGTAACTGATATAACCCGGACTTTTTAGTATTCGGGGCAAGAGTACTTTTTTGTTTGATTGGTTAATGGTCGTGCCGACGTAATGCTGAGAAAAAAGTGCTCTTGTCCCGCTTTTTATTCCACACGCCTCTCCTTCGGCTCGGCATGCACGGTTACCGAAGGTCGGCGTCCTACGGACACCTGCCGGGAGTGGATACGGAAACCGGGCACGTCTTGCCTGGCGGCTCGACGTACCCGGATACGCGGTGGTCAGCGTTCTACGAACGCCTCGCAGTAGGGACATGCCTTTGGTATGTCTACCTAACGCATTGATTACTAATTACATCCAAGACATGCCAAAGGCATGTCCCCACGGTCCAACATGCAAAAAATACTCCTGTGCTCCTGTCTTGGACCTCGCATCGCTCGTCGCGGCAGGCCGCGACGCTACATCTCGTGCTGTAAGCCTCCCTTTGGGGGAGGCTTACAGCCATGACAGACTCCCTCCCTTTGGGGGAGGGTTGGGATGGGGCCTGTACCTCGTAGTTATCTCTCGAAGGAGGCGGTGAAGGAGGCGCCGGCGGTGGGGGTGGCGAAGGGGGGATGGCGCTTGGTGACGGTAACGGTGCCTGACAGCACGGAGGGGAAGGCGTCGACGAGTTTGGCGATGATGCGGCCGGTGACGTGCTCGAGCAGGGCCGAGGGCACGCACATGGTGGCGCGCACTACGTCGACTACGGCGGCGTAGTTGACGGTGGCGCCGACGTCGTCGGAGACGATGGCGCGCGATGCGTCAAAATCGAGAGTGACAGTGACGTAGTACTCGTTGCCGACGGTGCGTTCCTGCGTGAGGACGCCGTGGCGGGCGAACACCTCGATGTCGCGCACGGTGACGGATGTTTTGGTAATCTTCATGCCGTAATGTTTACTTGCGGAAACGTTTGGGACCCTTCTTGGCTGAGCGTTCTTTCTTGCCATGGACATGCTCGCCCTTGCCGTCGAGACGACGCTCGGTGGCGGCATTGGCTTCGGCGAGAGCCTTCATCGACCGGGCGGGATTCTTGTCGTCGACGATGACGAAGTCCAACTGCTTGCGGTCGAGAGCGGCGCGGGCCACCTGCACCTTGACGGGATCGCCGAGACGGTAACGGTTGCCGTGGCGGCGACCGATAAGAGTGTAGTTCTTCTCGTCGAAATCGTAGTAGTCGTCCTCGAGGTCGCGCACGGGTACGAGACCCTCGCACTTATTGTCGTCAAGCTCGACATAGAGACCCCATTCGGTCACACCGGTAATGATGCCGTCGTAGACTTCGCCGAGGTGGTCGTTCATGTACTCGACCTGCTTGTACTTGATAGAGGCGCGTTCGGCGTTGGCGGCCAACTGCTCCATCTCGGACGAGTGTTTGCACTGCTCCTCGAGCTTCTCGACATTGACCGAGCGGGCACCGCCGAGGTAACGGTCGAGCAGACGGTGAACCATCATGTCGGGGTAGCGACGGATGGGTGATGTGAAGTGGGTATAGTAGTCGAAACCGAGGCCATAGTGACCGATATTTTCGGTGGTATACGCCGCCTTGGCCATCGAACGGATAGCCAGCGTGGACAGGAAGTTCTCCTCGCCCTTGCCCTTGACGTCCTGGAGGAGCTTGTTGAGCGAGCGATTTACCTCCTTGGGTGTGCCGGTGGTCTTGACCTTGTATCCGAAGTTCTTGGACAGCGCGGCCAGGTCGGACAGCTTGCCGGGTTCGGGCATATCGTGCACGCGGTAGACGAACGCCTTAGCTTTCTTCTTGTCACCGGGCTTACCGATGGCCGCAGCTACAGTCTTGTTGGCCAGCAACATGAATTCCTCGATGAGCTTGTTGGCATCCTTCGACTCCTTGAAGTACACGCCGGTGGGATGGCCGTCCTTGTCGAGGTCGAAGCGCACCTCCATGCGGTCGAAGTCGACCGAGCCGTTCTCGTAACGCTCCTTGCGCAGTATCTTGGCCAAACGGTCGAGGGTGAGAATCTCTTCGGCGTAATCGCCTTTGCCTGTCTCGATGACGTCCTGAGCCTCCTCGTAGGTGAATCGGCGGTTGGAGCGTATGACGGTGCGGGCTATTTTGCTGTTGACCACCTTACCCTTCGGAGTCATCTCGAAGATGGCCGAGAATGCCAGCTTGTCCTCGTCGGGACGCAGCGAGCATATACCGTTCGACAGGTGTTCCGGCAGCATGGGCACCACGCGGTCCACCAGGTAGACCGAGGTAGCGCGCTTCTGTGCCTCGCGGTCGAGTGCCGAGTCGGGCTTGACGTAGTGCGTCACGTCGGCAATGTGAACGCCTATCTCGTAATTGCCGTTGGGCAGGCGACGAATCGACAGGGCGTCGTCAAAGTCCTTGGCGTCCTTGGGATCGATGGTGAAGGTGGTGACGCCGCGCATGTCGATGCGCTCGGCCACTACCTTGTCGGTGATGCCGGCTGTGATGGTCTGCGCAGCCTTCTCGACAGCCTCGGGATAGCGGTAGGGCAACCCGAACTCGGCCAGGATAGCATGCATCTCGGCGTCGTTCTTGCCCGTCTTACCGAGCACGTCAACCACCTGCCCGCGGGGCATCTTCTCGTCGTCGGGCCACTCGGTGATACGCACCACCGCCTTGTCGCCGGTCTGGGCTCCGCGTAGCGCCTTCTTGGGGATGATGATGTCGGTGGCCAGGAACTTCGAGTCGGTACGTAGCACACCGAAGTTGCGGTCCACCTTGATGGTACCGATGAACGTCTGGGGATTGCGCTCGATAATCTCGACCACCTCCGCCTCCGGCTCGACACCCTTGCGGCGGGCAGCCACAGTGATGCGCACCTTGTCTCCATTGAGAGCATGCATCGAGTTGCGCTCGGCCACAAAGATATTCTCCTGGTCCTCGTCGGTGATGACGCTGTTCTTACCGTTGGAGCGGCGCACGAATGTACCCGTAGCCGAAACGCTGCGGGCGGGAGCCTTGTACTTGCCCGGCGACACCTCGATGATGGCACCGTCGGCAGCCAGGTCGATCAGGCAGTGGGCCACGGCACGCATAGCAGCGGTCGAGTCGACACCGATAGCGTGACTCACCTGACGATAATTGAATGTATTGTTTCCTTGCTGACTTATATACTTTTCGATAGCCTCGTGGAGGTCGCGGGTCGAGCCTCCCTTACGGGCTTCGGATGTTTTTCCTTTTGTAATCATAATGTGTGTGTATGTTAGTACATGTATGTGTGCAAATACATGTATGTCTATGTTAGTACTCATTATATAACGTTGCTACAACCCTTTTTGTTATACGGATTTTGGTCACGTTGAAGAAAATCGCTAATTTTGGGGTGTGAAACGTCGCATCAGTGCACCCTCGCTTGCCGTCCGCATCTGCGGGTGGCTGCTGTGTGTCGGCTTCCTGTGCTCCGCAGGGGCCGCTATCGCTATGCCCGCACTCGCCCAAAGCCGCGACCGCGAGACCACGGCACCGGTCATCACCGACAACGACGAGCCGGAACGCTTCGAGGTCGCCGTCAAGGGCATGTACATCATCCTGACGTCGCCAAAGGCCGTAACGGTGCGCCTCTACTCCATCCTCGGGCAGCTGATCACCCAACAGCCCATCCAGACAGGAAAGACGCGTATCAAGGCTCCCGGTCGCGGGGTGTACATCCTCAAAGCCGGCTCGGCAACGCGCCGTATCACAGTCTGATAACACCATTTTTCTCTTAACAACACCCAATATGGAAACAACCCACAAACGTGAAGACATACGCGTCAAGATAGTCAATCGCAGCGGCCAACCCCTACCCGCATACGAGACATTCGAGGCCGCCGGCATGGATGTCCGTGCCGCCATCGACGAGCCCGTGACACTCGGTCCGCTCGAACGCACACTTATCCCCACGGGCCTGCGCGTGCAACTGCCCGCAGGCCTCCAGATAGAGATGCGCCCACGCAGCGGCCTGGCGCTCAAGCACGGCATCAGCCTTGCCAACACCCCCGGCACCGTCGACGCCGACTTCCGCGGCGAGATCGGCGCCATCGTCATCAACCTGTCCAACACGCCCTACACCATTGAGCCGGGCGAGCGCATCTGTCAGATGGTCGTCACTCCCTACCTGCACGTCAGCTGGGAGCAGGTGGACCGTCTCGACGAGACCGCACGTGGCGAAGGTGCATTCGGCCACACGGGCACTAACTGACTCCGGCCATGACTACCCACTCTCACTCCGGACGCAGGTCGTTAACAGTCACCGGCATTGTGCTGGCGGTTTTTGTCGTGGTCGCCTCATGGTTGGGCGGTATCTCACGCGCTGCATCGCCCGCCAAAGCCATTGACGCAGCCGCCCGCACCGCCAAAGCCCGTCACCTCGTCGAGGCCACCGGTCCGCTGCTGCAGGAAAACATCCTGGCGGCCTCCGAACTGTTCACTCGCGCCGATCGTCTGGCGCCCGATGACACCATCGTCCGCATGGCCGTCAACGACCACCGATTGAAGCTCTTTTCTCATCGCAACCCGCTATACTATAACCAATTGGAACTACTTGAGGCAACCCCCGGCGCTCCCATGGCATACTATATTACCCTTACGCTGTGTACGCCGCCCGACCGCGATGTTGATTCGTTGGCTGCCTACCGCACTGCCGGGATTGCCCACAGCCGTTACCCCGACTCGGAGGTTTTCGTCGAAAAGATCTTTGAAGAGGGTATCAACTACTTGGCTGACAAACGTTACCGATTTGATTCGTCGGACGAGATTACCGACACGCTCGACCTCACCCCGGCTCATATAGCATTTGCCGACACGCTGCTGGCGTTTGCCGACGCCACCGAGGCCCGGTCGGGCTACTCGGGGCTGCTCAACCGCGCCCGCATGGGTATCTACCTCATGTTGGACCGCCGCGAAAGCAGCGACAGTCTGTCGCAAGTACTCTTGGCGCGCGACACCACCGACATCGAGACACTCGACCTGCTGACGGGCGTGGCCTACTCGACCAACAACGACTCGCTGCTCGTCGACCTCGGGTTGATGCGCTTCAACGTCGCCCCCGACCCCAACCATGTGCAGTCGCTGTATCGCGCGCTCAGCAAGGAGGCCGACCGACTACGGCTGCTTAACGCAGTCGAGGCTACGGCGCTCAACTCCGACCTTGACTCGCGCATGCGCCTCGAACTCCTGACAAGTTACGCCAAGGGATACTATGGCAGCCTGGAGGAAGAGCCGGATTCGACTCCCGAACTGGACCGCATAGACCGCGTGGCAACCGAAATCATCGCCGAGGACCCGCACGACATCGCGGCCGCGTCGCGAGCTATAGTCTTGGTGTACAACCCGCACTGGATGGGTCATTACGGCTACCGCCACTGGGTGGACGCCATGGACGCCATGCCCGACAGCATCGAGACGCTGCAGGCTTTCGCGTCGATTATGCTGTCTGATATTCAGGAAGATGCACGTCTGGAGAAGAAACTGATCGACCTGACAGAATACAACCGCGATCACCGTCCCGACCGCGCCCTCGGCTCGAAGCTCAACCTGGCTCAATACTACCTCAATACCAAGCAGAATATCAAGGCTTTGGATGTCCTGCAGCCCATTACCCTCGATGCCGTCCGTCAGGCAAACAAAATGGCCGAAGAGTATCGCGCAGCCCATGCAGATGAGACCAACGGCGATAAGAACGCCGGGGAGGAGGACAATAAACAGGTCGACCCGCTCGACCAATGGATTCTGATTCAGAACATTATCTCGGAATGTCAGATGAACCTGGAGCGTGTCGACGACGCCATCAACACTCTTAACCAAGTAATTGCCGTAGCTCCCGAGGAGGCTGGCGCTCTCAACAACTTGGCATACTACATGGCCGAAAACGGTCGCGACCTCACCATAGCCAAGTCGTTGGTTGACAGGGCGCTCGCCGTAGACCCGACCAACATGAACGCCCTCGACACCCGCGCCTGGATTTACTACCTCATGGGTGACGCTCCCGCCGCAATCCCCGATATGGCCGACTTCTTCAGCCAGGTCAAAATCGACCTCACCAACGACATCCTTCTTCCCGAAAATCCTCAGCCTGTCAAGGATATACTGACCGGCAAAGCCAATGTCGAAGCACTCAAGCCTATCCTGGGCCACTTGGTGCGCATACTTGGCGAAGCCGACCCGATGTACCATCCCGCCGCACGTCGCGTGGCCGATTTCCTCAAGGAAATTGACCCCGAAAACAAGGATTTATTGATTTTCCTTGGCACACCCGCAGCCACCGAACTCGAAACCGACCAAAAATGAAGCTAATCTCAAAATTCCGCATATTACCCGCATTAGTCGTACTCATTGCACTGCTCGCGCTGTCGGCCTGTCGCTCGCACAAGCAGGCTACGGCCAATGCCGCCTACGATAATTCTGAAGAATGGTCTTCGCTCTACGCACCTGTCGGTGTACAGGTTGACAAGCCGATGAGCATGTCGTTCGGCGGTCGCGTCACCATGAGAAAAGGCGAATATATCCACGTCTCGATGCGATTTATAGGCATGGAAGTGGCCGCCTTGTACCTCGACGCCGACTCGGCCTACTTTGTCGACAAGTACCACAAGGCGGTGTTTGCCGAACCGCTTCCCACCCTGCTTGGCAGCCGCTATAGCTACTTGAATATCACCGATATACAAAATATCCTACTTGGTCGGACCACCGCTCCCGCCTCCGAACATGCCCGCGTCACTGCCGGCGACTTTGTCGAGACACCGGTGGGTAGCGTGGCCTCATCGCTTCATATCGAGGCGTCCGCTCCTCAAGGGTCTGTCGATGCCACTGTCGACTGGAAACCCGCCGATGCCAAGTGGAACGAACCGGACCGCAGCGCATCGTTCAAGATGCCGACCAACTACCGCCGTATCACACTCGAAGCACTGCAACAAATGCTCGGTAAACTCAAATTCTGACCACAATGCGCTCCCTCCTTCACTCACCCAATCGCCTGTTCTGTAAGCTGTTGCTGCGTCTTTTCGTTGCCGTGTGCTTGTCCGGTTGCATAGTCGCCGTAAGCGTCCCCGAACTCCAAGCCAAAACCGCAACCAAGAAGAAGGCTGCCCCGGCCAAGAAAGCTGCCCCGGCGCGCACTACCGGTGATGTCAAAAAGGAGAAACGGCGCACCGAGAAGGAGATTGCCGACACGAAACAGAAGATTTCCGAAAACCGGCGCACCACACAGCAACATCTCGACAAACTAAACGATATCAACAGCCGCATCGAGCGTCAGGAGTCCACCATAGCCGACCTAAACCGCACTATCTCCGACCTCGACAATCGCTCGGCGATACTGCGCGACTCGATTCGGATGCTCCGCGAACACGACTCGCTGCTTTGTCTTCGGGTCGCCGAAGGGTTGCGTCAGGCGCATGTACAGCGTAGCCGTATAAGCCCTTTGGCCTTTATCACCCGCGCCAAGTCGATGAGCGAGGCCGGGCGTCGGCTTAACTACCTCAACGTCATGCAACGCGCCCGTAACAAGCGCGTCGCCGAGTTGCGCCAACAGCGTAAGACACTAAGCAACACCCGCTTGCACCTTGATAGCGTACAGATATATCACTCGGCAGCCGTCAAGCAACTGTCCACCGCCAACGACATCCTCGACTCGCGACGCCGTGAGTCGGCCCGCGTTGTCGACGACCTGAAGCGCGAAGGCGCATCGCTCAACAAGATTCTCGCCGAAAAAAAGAAGAAAGCCTCGCAACTCGATGCCGAGCTGAACCGAATAATCGCCGAGCAGATCCGCCAGGCCGAACTCGAAGAGAAACGCAAGCAGGAAGAAAAACGCAAACTGCAAGAACAGAAGCGATTACAAGAACAAAAAGCTAAAGCCAAGAAGGATAAGGCAGCTGCTACCCCTGCCAAGCCTCAACCGGCGCCTGCGACAAAACCCGCACCCGCTGAAAAGAAACCCGATGCGCGTCCGACCAAACCCGTTGAAGGTCAGGCGGCTGCCGAACGCAGCTTGTCAGGCTCGTTCGAACAGAACAAGGGCCGGTTGCTCTTCCCCGTGGCCGGCAAATACACCATCGTCGGAACGTTTGGCCGCTCGAAACACGACAACCTCGACCATGTGCAGGTAGACAACAGCGGTATCGACATCTCCGTTGCCCCCGGCACCAAAGCCCGGAGTGTCTTCGAGGGGACGGTGTCGTCCATATTCTTCATGGACGGATACGAGAACATCATTATTGTCCGTCACGGCAACTACCTCACCGTATATGCCGGACTGTCAGGCATTAACGTCAGAAAAGGCGACCACGTAAAGGCAGGAACAACCCTCGGCACCATCGCTACAATCGACGGGCGCACCGTGTTGCACTTCGAGGTGCGCAAGGAACGTACCAAACTAAATCCCCTCGAGTGGGTCAAGTAAAGGCATGGCCTCTGCATCAGCCAAAATAATGCGTACGATGGGCATCTTCTCGGGTGTCAAGGTTATCGGCATCCTCTGCTCGCTTGTACGCAACAAGCTGATAGCATGGCTTGTCGGGCCTGCCGGCTTAGGCCTGGTCATCCTCTACAATTCCATTCTCGACCTCATCGGCCAGTCGACGCGCCTGTCCATCGACCAGAGTGCGCAGCGCGACATATCGCAAGCCGCCTCGGCTGATGCACCGCGCACCGTCGCCGTCGTGCGTCGCTGGGCCGTATGGCTCGGTCTTGCCGGCATGGCCGCGACATGCGCCCTCTCGCCGCTGCTCAGTCTGTGGTCGTTCGACTCCTTCTCGCATTGGCCGTCGTTCTGCCTGCTGTCCGTCGTGCCACTCTGCCTTACGATAAGCGCCTGTATAACAGCTGAAAACCAGGGATTGCGCCGTTTCCGTGCCGTTGCCGCATCCAATATCCTCGGTGCCGTCGGAGGTCTTGCCCTCTCGGTACCGCTCATCGTGTGGTTGCGCATCGACTCGATAGTGTGGATAATCCTTGTGTACGGCCTGTTCTCCTTTGCCGGCGCCTGGCTCTACCGTCCGCGGCTGCCCCGGGTAGCAATCCCAAACAACGAGGTGGTTGCCGAGGGTAAGTCGTTCATCCGGCTCGGCGCCCGCATCACCTTGGCCACGATCGCGTCGCAAGCCTTCGCGTACGTCTTCATCATCTTCCTCAACACATACGCCTCAACTGATACATTAGGCATATATCAAGCTGGGTTCACACTGATGAATTCGTACGTAGGCATCATATTCACAGCGCTTTGGGTTGAGTACTACCCCCGACTCGCGGCTCATGCCCACAGTGCCCGCCGCCTCAGCATCGCCGCCTCCCACGAGGTGCGTCTGACCCTGACTCTGCTCACGCCATGCCTGTGTCTGCTCATCGTACTCGTCAATCCCGTTGTGCGCATCATCTACGCTGCCGACTTCCTGGCAGCAATACCCTATATCGTCGTTGCATGTGTTGGCGTGGTCTTCCGCGCCACCTCGTGGTGCCTGGCCTACGTTATACTTGCCCGCGGCGACGGACGCTCCTACCTCGTTACCGAGATTTGTAGCAACGTCATCGGCCTCGCCCTCAACATCGCCGGCTTCCTCCTCGGTGGCTTCCTGGGTCTCGGCATCGCCTATACTGTCTGGTACGCTATCTATACACTTCTTGTAGCCGGCGTCTGCTCCCGCCGTTACGGTGTGCGCTACACCGGCACCACCACCCCGACCATCACCATCGCAACCGTCCTCACCACCCTTACCGCCAGCCTCTATCTCATATTCTCCTAAAGCTTGTTTCACAAGAAATGTTAAAGGCGGGGCGGTCAATCGTTGAGACGTTTTGTTCGGGCGAAGAGGGCGTGTGGCGAGCCACATAACCGATGAGCACGGACAAAACGGCCGACGAGAGGCCGAGGTGATGGTAATTACTTTTCAATCCCTGCCTTGCACAAGTTTTAATAATAGGAGTTGAAACGTGGGGAAACAGCAACCAATCAATAAAAAAATAACGCTCTGATTAGTAGAATATTACCTTCAGATTGCATCTCGCAGGTGCTTTTAGCCGTTTGGCTCAGTCACGTAGCTTGCTACGCTCCCTCGCCTTCACGACCAAAATCCCTCCGCGATATGCAACCCCGCCATTAACTTTTCTTGTGAAACAAGCTCTTAAAAAATTCAGTGAATTATTTGGTGAATTAAGTAAAAGTAAGTAAATTTGCGATGAATAATACTTAACACATACTTACCCTCACACTATGAAAAGAATCGATGTAGCCAAACTGCGCAAAAATGCCGGGCTGAGTCAGCAGCAACTTGCCGACATGCTGCGTGTACGCCCCAGCTTCCTGTCGGCCATCGAAAACGGGCGCAGTCGCCTGCCCGAAGAGAAAATGCTGCGTATCAAGGAGATATTCCGCATCGACAATTTCGACGACTACTTAATCGAAAACACTACCGAATCCGTCATTCCGCCCCACTCGCATAACGAGCCGGTCGACTCGCTGGCCAACCTGATCAACCAATTTCACGACCTGGCACACCGCAATCATGAGGCGACGCACCATTCGCATGACCATAACGGAAATGACAGCGAAGCGGAAGCACGTATAAATCAGCTGACTGCGCGCAACGACCGACTCAGCGAACGACTTGACTCGCTCCGCGAACAGGTTGACACGCTCCGCGACGAGATCTACGCCCTCCGCAACGAAAACCTCCACCTCAAGGAGCTCCTGCTCCGCTCCAACATCGTATTCTAATTATCGCACTCCAAAATTGCACCACGCAAGGCGCCTCATTGCTACCCCATTCGGACCACGCAAGGCGTCCGCCAGGACGCAGACTTTAATTAACCCCGTACGTCGAGCAAAGCGAGACGTGCGGGGAAAAGCATTATTAAAGCCAAAGGCGTGCCGAAGGTACGCCGACCGACTTACCACCCAAAGTGTTGATTGTCTGAAATTTAGTCGGCATACCTTCGGCACGCCCGGTGTGGGGATGGTCGCTTTCCGGGCACGTCTCGCAATGCTCGACGTACCCGGCTACGAGGAAGTCTGCGTCCTGTCGGACGCCTACCTTTTACAGAAGCTGCAGTATACTTCCTTTAGTGATCGCTATTAAATCTTGGACGTGTTATAATGATAATATACTCGTCGGGGGTGGCAGCGAGCACCTCGGCGGAGAATCCCCAGGAACGGATCATCTCGGCGAGCACTTCGGCCGGTGGCAGATGGTCGCTTTCCGACTTGCGCTCATGGTGGATGTTGTTGATAAACTTCTCGTCCGAAGGGAAAGCGATGACTATGCAGCCGCCGGGGTGAATGTTCATCTTGAACAACCACTCCATAGTATCGCTCGGTGCGTGTAGATGCGGGTAGACGCAGTACATCATCACTACATCGTACTTGCCCGGAATCTGTTCCTCTTCGAAATCGAGTTTGAGGAACTCCACGTTGGGCAGGTCGCCGTACTTGGCACGGGCCCGTTCCAGCATGCCTTCTGACAAATCGATAGCGGTGACATGACCCTCAGGACCGACCATCTCGGACAGATAAGGCACGAGCACACCTGTACCAGTGCCCAGATCGAGAACGTTCATACCTTGACGGACAGGCAGTTGCAAAAGTATATGACGGACACGCTCGGGAGTGGAGCGCACCTCGTTGGCATCCCATTGGGGAGCGAGAGCATCGAAAAAGTCTATTTCGGATTGATTCATGGTGATTCTGACAACTAAATTTTCACACAAAGTTAAGTGAAATTTGGTAAACTTCAAAATTTTTTACTATCTTTGCGCCATCATTCGTTTCAACACTACCCATAACTCTAAAAAACCCACCTAAATGACCCGCCGAATTACCCTTGGCCTGATAGCGGCAACGCTGAGCCTGACAGCCACGTACGCTACCGAATCACTCCGCGACACCATGAAACTGGACGAACTGGTTGTTACCGCACCGCTAAAGACCGACCCCGAACTGCTGCCGCTCAACGTCACCCAAGTCACCGCTACCGAAATACAGAAATCGGGCGAGAGCTCGTTGCTGCCCGTACTTGTCTCGAAAGTCCCCGGACTGTTTGTCACCGAACGTGGCTTTGCCGGCTACGGCGTGTCGGGAGGCAGCGCCGGCGAGGTTAACATTCGTGGTGTCGGTCAGGGCAACAAGGTACTGTTCATGATTGACGGCCAACCCCAGTGGGCCGGCGTGTTCGGTCACTCGCTGGCAGACACATACGTGGCCAACGGCATCGAGAAGGTCGAGGTCGTCAAGGGTCCGTCGTCGCTACTGTACGGCTCGAACGCTATGGGCGGCTCGATAAACCTCGTCACCCACACTCAAACCGAGGATGGTCTGACCGGACGCGCCCGCGCCATGTTCGGGTCCTTCTCCACCCAGAAGTTCGCCCTGTCGTCGGGCTACAAGAAAGGCAAGTTTTCGGCAACCCTTTCGGGGCAACTCGACCGTAGCAACGGCAACCGCGCCGGCAGCGAGTTCTGGCTGGCCAACGAGTTTGCCCAACTCAAATACGCCGCCACCTCCCACTGGAGCCTTGCCGGCATGCTCGATATGACCCAGAGCCACGCCAACAATCCCGGCACGCTCCAGGCCCCGCTCGAGAACATGTGGACCGACATCTTCCGCGGTACCGGCGGCCTTTATATCAAGAACCGTTACGACAAGGCCGAAGGCGGTATCCAGGGTTACATCAACTGGGGCCGGAACAATGTGGACGACGGCAACACCCCCGGTCAGGCACCGCAGGACTACCTGTTCCACTCGACCGACTACAACATGGGCATCACGGCCTACCAGTCGCTGTACCTCTGGGAGGCCAACACCCTCTCGGCCGGCGTCGACTTCCAGCATTGGGGCGGCCATGTGTGGAACACCAACAAGGCCGACGAGACCGTAATCACCTCCGAGGCTCGCCACCACGTCAACGAGATAGCGGGCTATGTGATGATGCAGCAAGGCTTCTTCCGAGACATCCTCAATATCAACGGCGGTGTGCGTCTGCAGCACGGCTCTACCTACGGCAACGTGTGGGTGCCCCAAGCCGGATTCATTGTCCGCCCGGGTCGCGAGTCGGAGTTCAAGGCTTCGTTCAGCAAGGGCTTCCGCTCGCCCAACATCCGCGAGCTATACCTCTACCCGCCGGCCAACCCCGACCTCAAGCCGGAATACATGCTGAACTACGAAATCAGCTATCGCCAGCACTTTCTCAACTACAACCTGATGATTGGCGCAGCATTGTTCTACATCGACGGCCGCAACATGATCCAGACAGTGCGTATCGACGGCCGACCGCGCAATGTCAACACCGGCGCCTTCCGCAACAAGGGTTTCGAACTCGAAGCATCGTACAACATCCTGCCCAACCTGAACGCCAACGCATCGTGGTCGTACCTGTACACCAACTCGGACAACCTATACTCGCCCAAGAACAAGTTGACCGCCGAAGTCACCTACTCGCCCGGCCCCTTCAGCCTGACCCTCGACAACACAAGCATCTGGAGTCTGAAAAACGGCAACCCCGACGGGTCGACCGAGAGCTACTCGCTGCTCAACTTCCGCGGTGCCTACACCCTCGGCGCTAAAGTGCCTGTAACCGTCTCCGTAAAACTTGACAACATCACCAACAAACACTACCAGATAATCTACGGCTGCCCCATGCCCGGCACCACCATCATGGGCGGCCTCGAATTCAAATTCTAACAACCCCACACTTACCCCCTCCCCTTTGGGGAGGGACGGGGAGGGGCCTCCAACTATATGAAAACCCGCCTATCCATATTATACATCCTCCAGTTCGGAGTGTGGGGATGCTACCTCACTTGCTTCGGCCAGTTCCTCGGCGCGGGCGGCCTCGGAGCCGACATCGCCTGGTTTTACGCCGCCATCGGACTCGTCTCGATCCTCACACCGCCGCTGTTAGGACGCCTGGCCGACCGCACCGGCCGACCCGAGTTGCTGCTTGGCCTCTGCCACCTGGCTGCAGCATGCGTCATGCTCGTGCTGTGGCGCTACGGCATGACCCATCCCAAACTGGAGTTCGGCGTATTCTACCCCCTCTACCTGGTCTTCCTGGCCCTTTATATGCCTACCATGGCACTGGCCAACACCTCGACGTTCGGGCTGCTCACCCAACACGGCCATAACACCGTCACCGCCTTCCCAACCATACGGATATGGGGCACCGTCGGCTTCGTGGGAGCCATGTGGTTCGTCAACTCGGCCTATTGGCACGACGGGGCGCTGGGTTTTGCGTTCAGCGACGCCAACGACGCGGGCCATCTTCGCTTCCAGTACAACGCAATGCAGTTGCTGTGCTCCGGTATAGTCGGACTCGCAGCTGCGGCTTACAGTTTCTCGCTGCCGCGACTCAAACCCGCCGACAAGACCACTGCTAAGGCCCCGTCGGCCATGTCACTGCCCGCAGCACTACGCGCTATGTTCAGTCGGCGCGACATAGCCATCTTCCTCTGCTTCGTGGTCTTCACAGGCGTTTGTCTGCAGATCTCCAACGGCTTCGCCACCCCCTTCATAACCCACTTCATGGGCATACCCGAATACGCACACTCGCTGGCGTCGGGCAATGCCACCATGCTGTTTTCACTGTCGCAGATAGCCGAAGCCGTGTGCATCCTCCTGGTTGGCATATCGCTGAAATGGCGCGGCATCCGTTATGTCTACGCCATCGGTCTGCTGGCATGGGCGCTACGTTTCCTGCTGTTCGGCACCGGCAATCCCGGCGACGGGCTGTGGATGCTCGTCGGCTCGATGCTCGTCTACGGCATCGCCTTCAACTTCATCACCATCGCCGGTCACCTGCACATCCAGCAGGTTGCACCCGAGGGTACCAAAGGCTTTGCCCAGGGCCTCATGATGTTCATGAGCAACGGACTTGGCGCCACCTTCGGCACCATAGCTGCCGGAGCCATCGTCAACCACTGGTGCCATTGGCAACCGGTCGCCATCGCCGACACCGGCACCACCATGCGCCTATTCATGGGCGACTGGCAGTGGCCCTGGCTCATCTTCGCCGCCTACACCCTCGCCATCCTCCTCCTCTGGCTCGCCCTCACCCACCCGAGGAAAAAGACAGACATGTAAAAAACAAATAATTATTCCGTAAACACTTGTATATTTGAAAATAAAACAGTAATTTTGCATATCGAAAAAGTGAAAATTTCAACAATTTTTTCATTTGTAATTCATGTGCAACAAGTCGACAATCATATCAAAGGTCAACCGCAGCAAGAAAGGATCTATTTTCTTGCCCGATACATTTTTACCTATTGATGTACAATATACTTCGAATATTCTTGGCCAATTAGTTAAGGACGGAGTGTTGATCAGGGTATCCCAAGGGATATACCTGAAGCCTAAAAAGACACGATTCGGCTCGGTGATGCCATCCTTATCCGAACTTGCTGAGATTATCGCAAAACGTGATCACGCTCAAATTTTGCCTTACGGTCCGGCTGCCGAAAACTATCTTGGATTCTCCTCGCAAGTTCCAATGAATGCTGTTTACCTGACAACTGGAGCATCTCGGAAGTTGCGTATCGGCAACCGTACCCTAACATTCAAATACGGTGTGCCTTCTAACTTTTCGTACAAAGGCAAAACAATGCCGATCCTGGTTCTTGCACTCAAATCTATCGGCAAAGACAACATAACCGAGGACACGCTTGCTACCGTCCATGGAATATTAAAAAAGTACCCTGAAGAATCAACATGGGAAGAAGACATTAAATTGGCTCCTATCTGGATTCGCAAGATTATACTGAAAACAAAAGAAAGAATTAAGAATAATGAGTAAGTGGATTGAAGCTAATATTGATGAGATACAGGCTACAGCATATTCAGTTGCCGTAAGTAAGGCTATCAGCGAGGGTGCAGTCGAAAAGGATTGGTGGGTAACTGCCATACTCAAAGTTCTTTTTACGCTTTCCTCAGCCAATTATATGTTTTTCAAAGGTGGCACAAGTCTTAGCAAGGGATGGAACCTAATCGACCGTTTCTCCGAGGACATTGATATCACTCTTCATCGAGACTTCTACCTTTATGAACTCGGCAAGGAGTTCGCAAAAGCCGAAACAAACAACCAAATCAAAAACTTACGCATTGCCAACCGCGACTATATTCTCGGACCATTATTCGACGAATTAAAAGCCAAAATCATTGAAGCCGGCTTGGGCGAATGTACATTGAACCCGATTACCCAAAAGGACGACGGGACCCCGATAGACCATGACAGCGACCCGGTCATAATCGAAATTCATTATCCATCAAAAGTTCGTTCTGATATATACGTTCGGCCCGTCGTAAAAATCGAAATAAGTTGCCTTTCAATGAAAGACCCGTACGAGATACGACGAATATCATCGCTTATCGGCGAGGCTTTCCCGGACATCGACGATGAAACTTTTGCCAATATCCCGACAATAACTCCTACTCGAACTTTTCTCGAAAAAGCGTTCCTGCTCAACGAGGAATACCAACGACTATCCCCGCGCACAGACCGAATGAGTCGTCACCTCTACGATTTAGAACGGCTTATGGACACGCCCTTTTCTGCCGCTGCTCTTGCGAACCTGCCCTTATACATGGAAATCATCGCCCACCGCAAACGATTCTATCATGTCGGCAAAGTTAATTACGACCTTAATCACCCTGCCACTATTACATTCTGCCCATTGGGTGAAATCCGGAACAAGATGAGACTCGACTACGAAGCCATGAAAACATCGATGATCTACGGAGACAAGTTATCGTTTGAAATACTCATGGAGCGCCTCGAACAACTGCAACAACGCTTCCGCACTCTAACTTAAACCAGTTGTAGTTCGTAATTCGTAACTCGTAGTTCGTACTTCGTAGCTCGTAGTTACCGTCGTTTGCGCTTCGGGTTGGCGGGGAACCAGCCCTTGGCGACGCCTTGTTCCTGCTCGACTACTTCCTACATGCCCCAGAAGGACGAGAACGACTATGAAAACCGATGTCTGACACAAAGCAATGTGGTTGGCGAAAGCGCGGTGGCGGTGCCGCAACTCCAAATTTTCCTATTTGAAAATTATCTTCTTACCATTCATTATGTAGAGACTACCCGTAGTAGGAGTTGTAACCTTTCTACCGAATAAATCGTAGATAGAATTATCTTTTGATTTTTTGCTTATTGCAATATTATCGATTCCGGCTGAAGGGAAATTATTGGTCTCGATTATATTTTGGAACAAATTCCAACCTGGAGCG
>CAZNGJ010000045.1:0-18285 GCA_964572615.1 uncultured Bacteroides sp. | reverse complement strand
GGGATACTGGTTGGTGCCCAGCAGGATTTCCTTGCGGCGGGCAACGTCGGTGTGACGCTTTTCGCTCGATTCGTTAACGGCCTTCTGCACCTTGCCTTCGTCGACGAGTTTGAAGAAACCACCGTCTTTCTCGATTTCGAGGAAGAGTTTCCAAGCCTCGTTGGCGATGGAAGCGGTGAGGGTCTCTACATAGTACGAACCGCCGGCGGGGTCGACAACCTTGTCGAGGTGGCTTTCCTCCTTGAGCAGGAACTGCTGATTGCGGGCGATGCGCTCGCTGAATTCGTCGGGAGTCTTGTAGGGCATGTCGAAGGGCACCGAAGTGATCGAGTCGACTCCGGCCAAAGCTGCCGACATGGCCTCGGTCTGGCTGCGGAGCAGGTTGACGTGAGCGTCGTAGATGGTCTGGTTGAACTTGCTTGTTTCAGCGTGGCAAACCATCTTGGCGGCGCACTCGCATTCGGGCTTGTACTGAGCCACGATGTCGGCCCAGAGCATGCGGGCGGCGCGGAACTTGGCCAGCTCCATGAAGAAGTTGGACGATACGCCCATGTTGAACTTGATGCGGCATGCAACCTCGGCAGCGCTCAGGCCGGCATCGGTGAGGGCGGTCATCCACGCTGCGCCCCAAGCAAGTGCGCAACCAAGTTCCTGGAAAATATAAGCGCCGGCGTTGCTCAGCATAACTGAGTTGACCGACAGCACACGAAGTTTCTTGACATCCTTGACAGCTTCGACGATAGCCTTGGCAGTCTCTACCATGTCGGGCAGGAGGTTGCCGGCGCCGTGACGCAGTGCTTTGCGCAGGGGGTTGTAGTCGATCGAGCCGTGGAATGTCTCGGTAGCATTGTTTTCTTTGAGGTACTCGACGAGGGCCTTGGCCAGGTCGAGGGCTTTCTTCTGACAGCAGCTGAAGTTAACTTCAACTTTGGCCAGGTCGATGCCTTCGAGCAGTGTGGCTACAGTAGCCTTGGTGGGTTCTTCCACCTTGAAGCCGAGCGAGGTAACGCCTTTGGTCAGCACGTCGAGGGCTTTCTTGTTAGCCTCGGCGGGAGTTTCGGCGATGATTTCCTGACGGGTCAGCCAGTCGTTGTCGGTGCGTGTGCCGCGAACGTAGGGGAATTCGCCGGGAAGTGAATCGGTGATTTTAAGGTCGGCGATGTCTTCAGCGCGATAGATGGGCTGGACATTGAAACCTTCGTTGGTTTTCCAGACCAGTTTTTTGTTGAAGTCGGCACCTTTGAGGTCGGCTTCCACCTTAGCGCGCCACTCGTCGTAGCTTACGCCGGGAAACTGGTCGAACAGCTTTTCTTTATTTTCTGCCATAACGGACAATTAAAAAAATGATTGATAAAATTGATAGTCAAAACTGGGTTAGTCCGGGCCCGGTGGCCACTCCGTTTTTCAAGGTTGATTCATGCCTCGAGCGGTCATGGCGATGCCATGCCCGAACCGACTTGCAAATATACTAATTTTTATTGGTGTAGACCAAACTTTCCGGCTAACTTTGTTGGACAAGAGCCAAAAAATCGGTCCGGAGGGTGTCTGACGAGAAAAAATTCGTATCTTTGCGGTGCCGAACAGGCTTCGGCAAGTGATAACTCATGAATTCCACCTACCTGACTATAGCCGAAACGTCCGAAGCCATCTTCCGAGAGAAGATGAGCAAATTCATAGCCTTTGCCATGCCCGTGGACACGGAGGACGAGGCGCGCGCCGCCATCGACGCCGTGCGGAACCGTTATCACGACGCCCGCCATGTATGCTGGGCCTATATGTTGGGTGCCGATCGCAGCCGGAGTATGCTCAACGACAACGGCGAGCCGTCGGGTACAGCCGGTAAGCCCATACTCGGGCAAATCAACTCGTTCGGACTGACCAATGTCGCTGTTGCCGTGGTGCGCTATTTCGGTGGTATAAAACTGGGAACATCGGGACTGATAGCGGCCTACCGCGAAGCAACCCGATTGGCTCTCGAAGCCGCCGAGGTTGTGGAGCGTGCCGAGGAGGTGACCCTAACCATAACGTTTGGATATCTGGTGATGAACGATGTTATGAAACTTGTCAAGGGGTTGAAACTCCGTGTGCTCGATCAACAGTTTGACAATACGTGCCGTATGGTTATGGCTGTGCGACGCGACGAGGCAGACGAATTGGCACGACGATTTGCCGACATCGACGGCACATCGGCCGAAGTCGGTAATGAAATACTATAACAGGCGTTATTTTTAGACTGAGAACTTGGTTATACCCGGATTACCAGCATCGGAATGTCGGCGCTGATCAGTATCTTGTGTGCTATGCCGGGGTTGAAGAAGCGCGAGAACACGTTTTTGCGCTTGTTGGGGAGCACTATCAGGTCGACATCGTTGTGCTCGGTGAGTTTGGAGAGTCGTCCCGGGTCGTCGCCGAGGTTGATGTCGAGTAACTCGAAGCTGAATCGCGCGAAGTTGGTACGGCAGTATTCGAGCAACCGATCGGCCGAGCCGGCGGGGTTGCGCAAGTCGAAGAAACGCTTGCGTCCCGGAATGGGCACGATGTCGACTTGGGCGGTAATATCGGCGAAAATGCGCGACATGGTGTCGAGTGCCAGTATGTCCTCCTGTTCGAGGTTGGTGAGGAAGACGATTTTGCGCAGGTTCTTGTCAAGGTCGAGCGAGGCCGTTTCGGGAATGGTGAGCACCGAGCATCCGCATTTGTCGAGCACTTCCGCTGTAACCGAACCAATCATCTCGGCTTCCTTTTGGGCGGCACAACGCGTGCCCATCACTATCATGTAGGGCGTGAACTCCTTGGCGTAGTCGACGATGGCGTCTTCGGGGACACCCTCGACAACGATGGTCGAGAACTTGACGAGGGGTAACAGACCGGCCTTTAGCATATCGCGTACACGGTCGGCGAAGTGACTCATGCGGGTTTTGGCCGTGGCTTCGAGCTGACGGCGGAACTTGGTGTCGCCGATGTCGTAGGTGAGCGACGGGGTCAGTTGCACGTTCATCGTCGGTCGTGGATCGGTGAATGCGTGCAGGAACTTGATATCGAGTGAGTGATTGTGTGCAATCTCAAAGGCCGTGCGCACGGCGTTCATGGTGCGGTCGTTGAAGTCGACGGGCACGAGGATGGCGTGAGCGTCGGAGTTCTCGACGATGTCGCGCGACACGAATATATCCATGTTCTCGATGACGCGGAGTGCCAACGGCAGGTCGTGCTCGTGGATGCGCACACGCACTCCCGACGATACGGTCGGCTGTTCGAGGTTGACGTTCTGGAGCACGGCGGGGATGCCCTCTTTCTCAAGAAGGTTCTTCAGGGCGACAGCGCGGTCGTAGGTATGTATTGCAACAGTAATCAGTCTCACGGCGATGCAGAGATGTTAGAGTGTAAAACGAGGAGTGGGGGGATGATACAGGCTTATAAACGAGGAGGGTGTATAAACGTGATACACCCTCCATTGTGTCCCCTGGCGGGACAATTTGTTCGATTGAGGCTAACAGCTTTTGAAAAAGCTTTTATTCAGCCTCCTTTTCCTGCTCTTTGAGGATTTCGAGGGCGAGGTCGTAGATGGTCGAGTCATCGAGCACGACGATGCCGCCGTCGGGACCGGGTTCGATATGAACGCCTACATTTTTACCAAAGTCGTAGTTGCTGCCGCCGAAGTAATTGCGGACGGTTTGAACGGTGATGTTGAGTTTGTCAGCGATTTTGTGCATCGAACCATCGGGTAAGCTGTCTTTGAGACGGCGAAGGTCATTGAAAGTGATAGTTTTTGTCATGACTCGTGTAGTATTTAGGGTTACTTTGATTAGTATTGTTGTCAGGAGAAAACCGGTAGCGGGACCGACATTTCCTAATTCGACAATAAAGTTACGGCCTTTTTCAGCATTTTACAAGTATTTTGAGCAAAACTTTTTTATGTTATAAAACATGTTTTTTGAAAAGTAACTTGTAAAATCATGTAAATTAGTGGCTTATATCTGCGAAACGTCGGTGGCGTCAATCCATGCCCGGGTGTTGTTGTTGAGCGCGACATTGTACCACAGCGTGGTCACGGGGTCGTTGGGGGTGGCGAGCGAGTCGAGAATCTCGACCTTCGAGCCTTCGGGAATGGCGATGGTCTTTTCGGTCTTGTCCTTGGTGGTGCCGGGCTTCGAGGTCAGACGGGCGTTGTTGGTTATGACGATACCGACATCGTGCTTGTCGCGAGCTGAGGCCGTCTGCCATGCTATAACAACCGCGTAGACGAAGAGCACGAAGACCACGATACCGCCGAAGAAGCCGGTTTTGCGCAGCGCGGTGTTCGATGCGAACAGATACAGTGCCACGCAACCCATCAGCACCAGGAAGATACCGAGGGCAACAACAGCCCATGTATCGACGGATGCCTGAGCAACCACCCCGTTATGGACATTGCTGAGGAACGAGGTGCCGTCTTCGGGCAGACCCTTGAGGGTAGAATTGACATATTCGAGGTTGGCGCGGGCGTCCTTATGCGACGGGTCGAGACGCAGGGCGCGCTCGTACGACACGACGACGTGGCCGACGTTACCAAGTCGGTATTGTGCGTTGCCGATGTTGTAGTACAAGTTGGGCGATGCGCCTTGGGTGTCGAGAGCCTTGGTGTACAGGGTGAGGGCCGAGCGGAAGTTGCCGGCATTGTATGCCGAGTCGGCTTGCTGGATGGTCGTCGGTGCAGCCATAGCGGAGATGCTTACAGAGATGGCCAATAGCAGACTCATGGCATATCGCGAGCGTGAGGTCTCGGACTTTTTCTTGGCTGACTGCGGCTTGATGCGGTTCAGCGAGTCGATAACCTCCGAGGCGGACGAATAGAGGGTTGACATTTCGGAATCAGTGTGTTCGGGTGTAAAACGGGCCATCTCGCAGTCGTCGAGGACAGCGATGGTGCGTTCGATAAGGTCGGGTGCAGCTCCGGCACGTTCGAGAGTATCGGCGATGTTGTCGCGGGTCAGCGACGAAGCGGGCATCTTGAGTTTGTCGCTCAGGAAACCCCACAAGGCGGCGGCGAGGGCGGCGTAGAAATCTTCGCTCTTGTGAGCATCCATGGCTGCGCGAGCCTTGTGCAGACGCTTGGCGGCGACGCTGCGCGCCTTGCGTATGCGGCGACCCTGTACGTCGGCTGCCGATTTGATGTGACGGCGGTAAACGATAACGGCGCCTATCAGGATGACAAGGGCGGCAATGTAACCCAGCCAATAGCCCGACTTGAAGAACAAGGCCGTGTTGCTGTACGATAGGGCAGTCTCATCTACGGGCAGGATGTGGCGGATGTCGCGCAGCCCGCCGGTGTCGATTGTGGTGGCGGCGCTTCCCGAAGTTGCACCGGCAATACCCTTGGCAACCTTGCGCGAATAGGCGGGAAGAGTGGTGGTGACGTACTTACCGGTGGCCGGGTTGAAGTATGTGAAGTCCCACGACGGGATGTCGAGAGTGCCCGTTTCTTGGGGAACTATGGTGTAAGTGGCGGTGTAGGTACCCTGCATGTTCGAGCCGTTGAAGCGCGCGTCCGATTCGCCCGTCGGGGTGTACTCCTCGACTGTAGCGGGGAAGGCGATGTTTGGCTCGGCAAGGTGCTTGATGTTACCGATACCGGTTACGGTCAATACGTATTTGGCAGCCTCGTTGGTGCGCAGCTGTTGAGGTGTCAGCGACGACGAGACCTTGAAGTCACCCACGGCGCCGTTGAACGATGCCGGCACGGGGGTGGGGAGGGGCTTGACGTTTACAGTAATCGAATTGGACGTCGTAGTGATGTTGTGCGACTTCGAAACGGGAGTGGCGTAGTAACCATTGGAAACGTAGTCGACCGTTTCGAGCGTAACGTCGTACGTACCCGAGTTGATGGTCAGCTTGCCGTCCTTCTGCGGGTAGAGCAGACACTTCTTGAGGACGAGGGTATAGTAGTTTTCGCCACGGAAATGTTCCAGTTGGGGTGTCTGCGAGGAGACATCGATTTCCTCCGACAGGAAACCCTCGAACTGAGGCATCACCTTGGGCTGGAACTTGGTGATGTTGTGTTTGGTGTAGAGCTTGATGGTGGCTATTACGGCTTCCTTCTCGTAGATGTCCTTCTTGGACATTGTTACGGCAACTATGAAGTCGTTTGGTGACACCTTCGACTGCTGTTGGGGTGCCTGTTGCTGCTGACGCGGACGTGACGGCTGACCGCCCATCAGTTCGTTCATCAGTTCCTCCATCTCGTCCATTGCCGAGGGATAACCGTAGCCATAACCGTAGCCACCGCCGGACGAGCGCTGAGCCTGATCGGGGGGCAGGATGGTCACGGAGCGAGCCTGCGTCTGCATCTGCTTGCCGCTGACGGTGACGGCCATCGAGGGGATGTTGACAGTGCCTGCCTTGTCGGCCTTATAAGTAAATGTGTATTCCTTCGACACACTGGCCGACTGCTGACCGTTGATAATCTGAATGCTTTGCATCGTCGTCACACCGGGTCCGGCCAACAGAGTGCAACCTGACAGTTTGGGGGCGTTAGCACGGGTGATGTTGGCATCACCGTTAGTCACGACTATGGTTACAGTGAAGTTTTGTCCTTGTATGGCTTGCGAGGCGGCGCGCACACTGACACTCTGGGCACGTACCGCTACGGCAGCGCACAACATCAGCAATGCTGCGGCCAACAAGCGCAATGAGAATCCTCGACGGATGCTACGGATGAAACTGTTATTGCAATATGACATTGTATTATTTGGGTCAGTTTTAGATTGTTAGTAGAATTGCTTGAGAGCCTTACCAGGGTTTGTCAGTCTGAGCGCGGCCCGACACAGGTTCTGCCTGACGCTTACGGGTCTGAGCCTCGCGCTTTTCGAGAGCGTTGAGTGCGTCAGCCTGAGGTTGCGGCTGCTGCTGTTGTTGCTGTTGCTGCTGGTTTTGGTTCTGCTGCTGATCCTGATCCTGATTCTGATTTTGATCCTGGTTCTGGTCTTGGTCTTGGTTTTGGTCGTTATTGCCACCACCGCCGCCATCCTGTTCGGGGGGTAGCTTGAGTTGGGCGATGCGCAGGTTCTGCGTCACCTTAAGGTCGCCCGGTTTGCGACGCAACAACTCCTCATAATTCGCAATGGCCTTGCGGTAGTAAGTCGTCGACATCTGGCTGAGTTGCTGAGCCATGCCTTGGTCCTCGCCTTGTACTTCCGACTGACGCTTAAGTTCGTCGCCTATTAGCACCGATGCATTACCTATGGTATAGAGGGCATTCTCGGCTACCTCGGGTTCGGTGGCACCCTTGGCAAGGTCCTCAAGGTATGTGTTGGCGCGCTGGACAGCTGCCGAATCAGCACCCTGATACATCAACGTGGCCAGCGCCAGGTTGTACTTGGCTTTTTCGCTTGACGGATTGGCTGCGATGGCTTCGTCATAGTCGTTGATGGCGTCTTGATAACGGTGCGCCTTGTAAGCCTTGTTACCCGCTTTTACGGCATTGCGTTCCTCCTTGTTCGAATCGATGCGTTGCGAGCATGACGACAGCAGCAAGCAAGCCGTCATAGCTGCGAACAAGGTGCGAATGTATTTATGAAGTTTGAATCTCATTGTAGTCATTTCTTGGTGGTGGTCTTAGCGTGTCGAGTGAAGAAGTTAACGCCCTTAAGCCATGCTGTTTTGCGCTCGACGATAGCGAGGTCGAGAATAAGGAATATAAGTGCAATCCAAGCAAAGAGGGGGAACTGTTCGGCGCTCATTTTGTAAGTCACGCGGTGGAATTCGGACTTCTTCAGCTTGTCGAGCGAGTCCTTGAGAGTGTTGAGGGCTGCAGGGTCGGCAACATTGACATAGATACCGTTGCCGGCTTTGGCGATGGCCGCAGCAGCCTGAGCGTTGAGAGCCGTGATAACCTCGTTGCCTTCGTTGTCACGCAGGAATTGGTTTGAACCGACGGGAATTTTGCCGCCCTGTTCCGAACCAACGCCTATGACGTCAATCTGAATGCCTTGTTCGGCAGCCTGCGAGGCTAACTGTACGGCGTCGCCCTCGTGGTCCTCGGCATCGGTGATGAGGATGATGGCGCGATGAACGTTCTCGAGGTCGTCTTTGGATACACCCGAATCACCCGACTCCATACGGTCGCGCAGTCCGGGGAAGGTCAGGGTAGCCATTTCGATAGCCTGACTGATCGAGGTACCCTGGTTGGACATCATGCCGGGCGTGAGATCGTTCTTCATTGCCAGCTGGATGATGCGGTGGTCGGAAGTGAGGGGCATCTGCATGCGTGCATTTGCTGCGAAAACCACCAGCCCGACCTTGTCATGGCTCAGGTCGCCGACCAGTTTTTCGAGCAGCATACGGGCACGGTCTATACGGGCCACGCTACCCGGGTCGTCGGTAGACGGAGCAAGCATGGATCGCGATACGTCAAAAGCTATTACGATTTCCGAGCCCGACGACGAAACGGTCTCTTCCTTTTCGCCGTGACGGGGACGCGCTATAGCGATAACGATGGCGGCGAGGGCAATGAGTCGGAGCGTTAGTTTAAGAGCGGGTTTATATCGCGACACGTCGGGCATGAGACGGCTTACGGTAGAGGGACGGCCGAAGCGGCGCAACTTACGGCGCAACGACAGACGACTCAACAGGTAGAGCAGCCAAACGGCGGGCAGTGCCAGCAGAATAAACAGATAATATGGATTGGCGAAGTCTAACATCGCAACTTATATTAATATATGTGTAGTTTGTGTTTTCAGATTCAGTTTTACGGTGATCACGTTCAGGGACCGGTACGGAATACGGTGTAACGCAGGCAGAGCTCGAGCAGGAAGAAACCTAACGCCAACCACGGCCAAACACCGGGTGCGTCCTCGGTGTGCGAGAAGTGCTCGACATTGAGCTGTGTCTTCTCGAGTTGGTCGATTTCGGCGAAGATGTCGTTGAGCACCTTGGCGTCGGTAGCGCGGAAGTACTTGCCCTGAGTCTCTTTGGCAATGTCCTTCAGGATGGCTTCGTCGATGACGACATCCATCTTCTGGTAGACCTTGCGACCGAACTGGTCGATAGCAGGGAAGTCGGCTTTGCCGTGCTTGCCGATACCGATAGTGTATACCTTTATATTCTTCTCCTTAGCTAACAGGCCGGCGTCGCGGGGAGTGAGCAGACCGGTGTTGTTAACACCGTCGGTAAGCATGATAATGCTCTTGCTCTTGGCTTTGCCGTTAGAGATGGCGTTGATGGCAGTACCGATACCGTCGCCTATAGCCGTTCCGTCCTCAAGCATTTCGGTCTGGACGGACTCGATGTAGTTGGTGATAGCCTCGTGGTCGTTGGTCAGGGGTAGGGCAGTCATGCTCTCGCCCGCAAATACCACGATACCGATATTGTCGTCTGGGCGACCGTTGACAAACTTGGTGGCAACCTCCTTGGCGGCCTCAAGACGGTCGGGTTTGAAGTCGCGCGCCAACATTGAGGTCGATACATCGAGAGCGATGACGATGTCTGTGCCTTCGGTGGTCGAAACGGTGTGGCCGCGGCGCTGATCCTCGGGCAGAAGAGGGCGGGCCAACATGATGATCAGGCAACCGATGGCAGCGAGTCGCAGTGCAAACAGGACGTGCCGCATGTGGGTGCGCCACGACGGCTTGATGTCGGCAAAAGCGCGCAACGAGGACAGCGACAGTGTCGGATGGTCGCTGCGCTGCTTGTATATATACCACGCAATCAGCGGAATATATATCAGGAATAGCCAGAGATATGATGGATTTGCGAATTGCATCTTGATGAGTCTGTCTTATTTCGTTTTCTTGTTCTTGTCGTTGGTTTCGTCCTTCTCGACGGGGCGCGTTTCGTGGACAAACTTGTTGACGGCGTTGAACGAGCGTATATTTTCGTCGGGTGTCGAGGTCTGTTTGGCAAACTTGACGAAGTCGGCCACCTCGAACATCGGTTTGAGTTCGGCAGCAAACGGAGCTGTCTCGGGATTAGCCTTGAGTTCGTGTAATATCTGCGTCGAGGTCATTTCGAGCGCATAGATATGGAATCGGCCGCCGAGGTACTGACGCAGGATATCGGTCAGTTCGGTGTAATATGCCTTGTTGTGACCCTGCTCGTGCAGACGTTTGCGCTTCAGTTCGTCGAGACGGCGAGTAGCCAGTTCGTAGGGAGGAATGCGCTTCTTGACGGGCAGGAGAGTTTTGCCGTTCTTCTTGTATAACAGGAAGATAGCCACTGCGAGAGCCAGGACCACGAGACCGCTTACCCACCAATACCAAGTGGCGGGCACCCAGTCGTACCATTCGCCCTTGATTGACATGGGCGGACGGAAAGGGTTGATCATCAACGAGTCGCGCATCTCTTGCGGCATCTCGGGCTCGAGAACCTTAAGTGCCACGACATTCGACGAGAAAGTATCGCCATCGAGGGCATACTTGAAGGCCGGTATTGTATAATCCTTAGGCTCGAAAGGTTGCAGCAGGATGTCGTAAACCACCTGGATGCGATTGTTGCCAAGGTCGGTCGAGTCGACAGCCAACTGACGAACCTCAATACCACCCAGGGTTACGCGCTCGTCTTCGCCTTCGCCCTTCTTCTGCTCAATGGGCGCGACGATGGTGCCGACATGGCCGTTCTTGACCACCTCGACATGCATGGTGGTTCGCTCGCCCATGGTGATAGTGGCCGAGTCGATAGCTGCCGACACCTTGACAGGAGCCACGGGTGTCTGCGCCGTCATGACGACGGGGAGCATAGCGGCAGCTGCCAATGTGAGTGCTGATTTCTTAATATGCTGTATGAAGTTGAATTTCATGAGGTTGATGAGCGGAGGTTAGCGGCTTGAACGGTTTTTGAACAAAGCCATGAGGCCTTTGACGTAGTCCTCGTTGGTGGCCACGCTGACAAAGTCTACGCGGGCCGAGCGCATGGTTTCGACCATCTGCTGCTGGCGGTCGTACCACCATCGGTCGTAAGCCCGACGGGATTTCTTGGACGAAGTGTCGACCCATTTGTCAAGGCCGGTTTCGAGGTCGCGGAAAAGGAACAAACCTATGTCGGGCATTTGCGTGTCGCGACGGTCGAACACCTGGATAGCCATGAGATCGTGCTTGTTGCGGGCTATCTGCATCGGCTGGCTGTAGTCGCTGTCGTCGATGAAGTCGGAGATGAGGAATGCGGTGGTACGCTTCTTCGAGGCGTTGGTGAAGTACTTGAGCGCCTGTGCGATATCGGTGCGGGTGCCTTTGGGCTTGAAGTCGAGTAGCTCGCGGATGATGAGCAGAATCTGCTTCTTGCCCTTGTTCGGCGGGATGTATTTCTCGATGCGGTCGGTGAAGAACACAGCACCTATCTTATCGTTGTTGGTCGACGCCGAGAAGGCCAGCGTGGCCGCGATCTCGGCTATGAGTTCGCGCTTTTCGTCGCCCTCGGCACCGAACAGACCTGACGCCGACATGTCCACCAGCAGCATGACCGTGAGTTCGCGCTCCTCCTCGTAGACCTTGACGAAAGGTTTGTTGTGTCGAGCCGTAACGTTCCAGTCAATGTCGCGGATGTCGTCACCATACTGGTATTCGCGAACCTCGCTGAACATCATGCCGCGCCCCTTGAAGGCCGAGTGATACTCGCCGGCGAAGATGTTCTGCGAAAGTCCGCGCGTCTTGATCTCGATTTTGCGGATTTTCTTAAGTAATTCTTTTGAATCCATGACCCGTAGGAATTAGGGCACCTGAACCTTGTCGAGGATTTCGGTGATGATCTCGTCGGTTGTGATGTTGTTGGCCTCGGCCTCGTAGGTAACACCGATACGGTGACGCAGAACGTCGTGAGCAACGGCGATTACATCCTCGGGCACAACGTAGCCGCGACCGTGGATAAAGGCGTATGCGCGGGCTGCTCGAGCCAGTGCGATCGAGGCACGGGGCGAGGCGCCGAAGGCGATGATGCCCGACAGGTCGTTGAGGTCGAAGTCGGCGGGGAAACGTGTGGCGAAGACGATGTCGACGATGTAGCGTTCGATCTTTTCGTCAACGTAGATCTGCTCGACAACCTTCTGTGCCTCGATGATATCCTCGGGACGGAGCATGGCCTGCACGTTGTTGACGGCAGCGGTTATGTTGCGGCGGATGATTTCGCGTTCTTCCTCGCGGCTGGGATAGCCTATGATGACCTTCATGAGGAAACGGTCGACCTGGGCTTCGGGAAGGGGGTAAGTACCTTCCTGTTCGATGGGGTTCTGGGTGGCCATTACCAGGAAGGGCGAGGGGAGCTTGAAGGTGTTGTCACCGATGGTCACCTGACGCTCCTGCATGGCTTCGAGCAGAGCCGACTGTACTTTGGCCGGAGCACGGTTGATTTCGTCGGCCAGTACGAAGTTGGCGAAGATGGGACCTTTCTTGACCTGGAAGGTCTCGTTCTTGACGCTGTAAACCATCGTACCCACAACGTCGGCGGGGAGCAGGTCGGGGGTGAACTGGATACGGCTGTATTTGGCGTCGATAAGTTCGGCAAGCGACTTGATGGCGAGGGTTTTAGCAAGACCGGGCACACCTTCGAGCAATACGTGTCCGTTGGACAGCAGGGCGATGATAAGAGATTCAACAAGGTGCTTCTGACCGACGATGGTGCGGTTCATGCCCGTTGTGATGGTGTGGATGAAATTACTTTTTGATGCGATAAGCTCGTTGAGCTCGCGCAAGTTTACGGTGTCACTCATAATCGTGTTTTATTGGGTGATATGAAGATACTTGAAGTGATTATTTGCAATACAAAGTTAGTAATATAACACGCGAAAAGTTTGAGTTAAATGTTAATTTTAACTATCAAACCTTTCGTTATAAGAAATTTTCTTGATTTTTAAGACACATTAACCCCTATTTTGACGCAAAGGACAATCGGCTTCGCAATCAGCGCATCCGTAAGATTTTTTGCGACAATCCGAGGTGTTCTTACGGCCGTGTTTGCGAGACCATTTCAGCATGAGATAGGCTGCACTTGCAACAACTATAGCCCCGACGATTATGTATTGCCAGAGTGCGTTCACGGTCGGTCGACTGTTCGCAGGTAACTGCCTAAAGTAGAGGCAGTATCAGCGACGGAATTGAGGTGAGACAGCGAGAGCCGGCGTCCGGTTTCGAGTTGTTCGCTCGTCAGGGCCGGGTTACCCTTGGCGACGTGTTTGGCAATCGCGTCTACGAGAACCTCGTTGGTTTCGCGTATCATGATACGATCGGCATCGGTTAGCCGCGTGGTGTCAGACGGCGTTGTCTCCGCCATTGCCCGAACAGCTTCGAGCGTGTAGATGTCTGTTCCCGCCGGAGCGTCGGCCACTTGCCGGGCAGCCTCGCGAGCCTGCTCGCACCACTGTTCGACGGCTCCGGGAGCGTCGACCGAACATGCTGTCAATAATACGATAGGAATTAGGTAGAGAAGTTTCATGTCGGTTAAGCTTTAACGGGTCGTGCGACCACCAGGATGCGGTCGGTATGGTCATTGCCAAGTCCGATACCAAACAGGCGCAGACGCTCGGCGCCACCTTCCTTGACACCGAGTTTGGCACGCAGAGCGTCGGCCGTCATGCCGAAGTTGCGTACGCTTACTGTCAGGTTGGGATAGGTGTTCTTAAGACGCTTCAGGTTCTTTGACTGCCAAGGAATTACGTCGACAATCTGAAGAGTTTCGCCGGGGAAATCCGTGGCCGGGGCATCAGCCGGCCCGAAGTAGAGATGCGTGTTACTGTGAAACTTCGATAGACTGAAACGCGATGAAAGCAACTTGACCGGACCGGCTTTCATTACTGCAGGGTAGGGCACGTAGAGCAAGTCGGTTGTTGTGGGTTTGCGACGGGCAAGTATGGCGTCGGCCGCGGCCTCCTCGGCGCGGGAGAAGCGGAACTCGTTAATCTCGCCGTCAGGTAGTATAGTCACTGCGCAGACGGTAGGTTCGGACGGTACCTTGAGCGTCACGACCACATCCAATTCTTTACATTCGGTGGTCGTACCGAGTGCTACGACTTCGGTTGTGCCCGGCAGGTCGGCGATGGTGCGCGCGACGTCGAGCATGGGTGACGCCTTGACGATGAGGCGATCGAAATTCTGCGACAACACGGGGAGCATGGTTGTAACGTCCGGTTCGCAGTCCGTAAGGCCGAATACGCGGCTTCCGTCGGCAGCGCGCCGTGCCGGGTCGATGAAAGCCACCGAACCTTTAAGTGTCGCTGCCAGTTCGCGGCAGTCGCCGTTAACGACAGTCAGATTGCTAACTGACAGACCCTTAGCATTGTATTCGAGCGCTTCGCAAAGTTCAGAATTGCGCTCGACGGCCACTGCGGTGTCAGCAACACGAGCCAGGTGCATCACATCGATACCGAGGCCTGCCGTCAAGTCGACAAGCACGTCGTCATGGCGCACGAAACGCTCATGGTATGCGGCAAGTGCATCGCTGGTCGCTTGTTCGCCCGACAATGTCGAAGGAAAGTAGAATTGAGGAAAATCGGAGAGTGTTCGCGAAAGTTTCTTGCCGAAACGGTTGCGGCATTCCACCTGCGTGACGGCCTCGGCTATGTCGAAGTCAGCTTTGGGGTGCGAAGCAAGACGTAGTCGCGAAGGGTCGTCACCGCGATGCGCTTCGACCCACTGCCAGAAGGTAGGGTCGGTATATGATACGTTAGTCATGTAGTTCAGTTTAAGTTTCTAAATATTAACAACTGACATGACGGCATTGTTTCTATCGGATTTAATTGTACCGGGCGTAGATTTCGGCGCCGAGGTTGCGGGCGTTGCGCAGGTTCTGTTTCGGGTCGTCAGAGGTGCGGTACGTCTCAAAGTCTGGAATAAGCACCTTCGTGCCAGGCTTTATACGGTCGGGATGACGCAGTTTGGTTGCATTGGCCTGATAGATATACACCCAGTAGTCCTGATGACCGTAGTATTCGCGCGCCATTGTGGTTAGGTAACGTTTGCGCGAGATAGTGTCGTAAACGGGTTCGGCAGCTGTCTTTTCGACAGGTTGTTCTGCGACATTTTCGGGGTCGGTCGTCGGGTCGTTGAGAGCGGCCACCTCTTCCTCGGTGATCACCACGGTAGCTGTGTCCACCGGGTTTTGGGCAACGCTGTCAGGCGTGGCAACACTTACCGAATCTACAGGAGCGGCTGCGGGTGACGATGCAAGCAGCATCGAAATCTTGTCGCGGCCAACATAGCCTGCCGAAATGCCGATGAGCATTCCGACGACAAGACCGAGAATGCCCCAAAGGGCTATGCAACAGCGATTTGTGCGAGGTTTGGACTCGAGATAGACAATCTGTGGAGCTTGTGGTTGAGGTTCCGGTGCCGGTTGAGGCTCCGGCTCGGATTGAGGTTCCGGTGCCGTTTGAGGTTTAGGTTCTGGCTCTACGACCGGCTGTGGTACAACCTTCGGTTCGGGCTTAGGCAGGACCTCGGGTTGCGATATTACAATGGTTTCGGGTTTGGGCACGACCTCTTCCTCGATAATAAATACCGGCTCGGGTTCGGGAACTGATTCGGGTTCGGGAACAACGGGAGGTTCGGGAGCCGGCTCCTGCTCGACAATAGTTTGGGGTTGTTCGGTCTCGATGATGTCCGACAGGTCGAGATCGTCGGCGATGGCCATGGCCGAGAACATCTCGAACGGAGCATTGGCCGCCGAAGCCATCTGTTCGTCCGGAGTGTACACTACCTGACCGTCGGCCACGTCGAAAGTGCCGAGACCCTTGACAGTCACCGACTCACCCTTGGCCAGCGATTGCTCGATGATGCCGAAGAAAGCATTGATAAACGTCGAGGCCTGAGCCTCGCTGAGATTTTCGTTAAGGGCAAGACGAGCCACCAGCCCGCTCAGAGGTATAACGTCGTTCATAGTTTTGCAACGGCTTTTTTGAGGCGCGAGCCCGGTTTGAAAATCACTTTAATCGACGGGGGAACGAGGGTGCGACTGCCTGTCGCCGGGTCGGTGTCGACCGACTCGAGAGACTTGACCGACTCGAACGTGCCGAAGCCGGGCAGAGCCACGTTTGCATTTTCGGACGCGGCTGTGCCGATGATGTTTGTCAGTGCCGCGGCGAGTGCTGCGGCAGTCTTGTTGTCTTGGTCGGTGGCTTTGGCCAGCCGTGACAGGAACGAGCGGTTATCCATATAGCGGTGGGCGTTTGGAGGTGACGGAATTGGCGGGAGAGGCGGGGGTGTTGACCACGATGATGTCGGACATGGAGGTCGAGTAGCGGCGTGAGGCATGCTGACAGCGTACGCACGATTCGAGCGGTGCTCGGGTGGCCACATGCACCATGTCGCGAGCCAGCGAACCGGCATTGATGGCATCCATGACGTGCATCAGGCGGCTGCGGCGTTCGCGATCCTCGGCCGATTCGAACAGCGACTGCTGAATAGCCGTGTCGGGAACGATTTCGGTGATGATGATGCCGGCCTTCTTGAAGCCGTAGCCCCGGCGGTAGATGGGGCGCAACGCGTCGATAGCCATGGCCGTGATGGTCATGACGTCGTTAGTGGGTTCGGCCAGTATGCGGAAGTTGGAGGCATGGTATTGGTCCATGTCCTCGCGGAAGGCGTTGGTGTGGATGAACACCGATAATGACACGGCGGCCGACCGCTGTTCGCGCAACTTGCGCGACGCTATAGCGGCGAATGCGGCCATGGCTTCGAATAGAGGGTCGGGGTCGAAGATCATGTTGGCGAACGACCTTGAGCAGCATATCTGCTTCTTGTCCGGTGCGGCCATCTCCATCTCGATACACGGCTGGCCGTTCAGCTCGCGCCATGTGCGTTCGCCGACCACGTTTACCATGCGGCGCAGACGCGGCAGGGGCATATCGGCCAGGTCGAGGGCCGTGTTGATACCGGCAGCACGGAGTTTGCGGCCTATGCGGCGTCCGACACCCCAGACATCCTCAACTTCGGTGAGCGCCAGGGCTTTGCGGCGCTTCTCCTCGCTGTCAATGATGCATACCGAGTTGTATGCGGGGTACTTCTTGGCGAACTTCGAGGCCACCTTGGCCAGCGTCTTGGTGTCGGCGATGCCGAGCGATGTGGGTATGCCGACATTGCGGCGCACGCGGCGCACGATGTCGTGGCCGGCCTCGTTGAGGTCGTCGACAGGCCAACGGTCAAAGCGTATGAAGCACTCGTCGACCGAGTATATCTCGATTTCGGGGATTATCTCGGCGATGGTAGCCATGACACGCGACGACATATCGCCATACAGACGGTGGTTGCCCGACAGTATGGATACGTTGTAACGCTCGACCTCGTCCTTCATCTTGAACAGAGGTGTTCCGCGCTTGATGCCGAGGCGTTTGGCCTCGTTGGACATGGCCACGGCGCAGCCGTCGTTGTTAGACAGCACAATAACGGGACGGTCGCGCAAGGCCGGGTTGAATACCCGCTCGCACGACACGAAGAAGTTATTGCAGTCTATCAGGCCAATCATGATACGGTGAGGTCAGTAGTGACGCCTTTGCCGGCGGTTGCGCTTGATGGTATAGGTGACCACACCCCATACCTCGAAGCGGGTATCGGGAGTGACGAGTATCGGGTCGAACGCTTCGTTGGCAGGTATAAGCCAGACCTTGTCGGCTTCGAGGCGAATGCGCTTCAGGGTGAAGTCGCCGTCGACACAGCACACGGCCAGATCTCCGTCGCGGGGTTCGAGCGAGCGGTCGATGACGATAATGTCGTCGGGGTCGATGCCGTCGCCTATCATTGAGTCGCCCGACACGCGGCCGTAGAACGTCGATGCCGGGTGACGGACAATCTCGCGGTTCAGGTCGATCGACTCGCTGATATAGTCCTGGGCCGGCGAGGGAAATCCTGCCTGTATACCGCCGTCTGCGTATGGCAGCGATATATGAGAGGACAGATCGGGCGTGAATATGTCGATGGATACTTGGTTGATGGTTGCCATGTTTTAAGAGTTGAGAGGATAGCCCCCTCCCCGAGCGGGGAGGGGGTGGGGAAGTTTTAATAGTTGCGGGCGATGATGACGCGGCGAGCCGAGGGGCGGCCGGTGACCATGCATACGCCGGGGGTGTCGTCGCCTTCGAGGGGTATGCAGCGGATAGTGGCCTTGGTTTCCTCCTTGATACGCTCCTCGGTTTCGGTGGTGCCGTCCCAATGGCAGAGGAAGAAGCCGCCGTCCTCTATTTTCTCCTTGAACTCGTCGTACGAGTCGCAGATGTAGGTCTTCTCTTCGCGCAGCTTGAGCGCCTTGTTGTATATGTTCTGCTGGATGTCTTCGAGCAGCCCGGCCACGTGGTCGGCGATGCCCTCGAGGGGCAGTAATTCCTTTTCGAGAGTGTCA
>CAZNGJ010000044.1:0-18591 GCA_964572615.1 uncultured Bacteroides sp. | reverse complement strand
CCCATATACATCTTCACCTCGACTGAATTTCTCAACAAACGGCTCTTTGAGTATTGAGCAACAGACAATGACATAAATACCAGAAGGCTCAAGTATCTTATTTATGCCTGCGTAAAACTGATTACGTATATCGGGATGTTGCAGAATAGAGAATACTTTTTCTTGCTTACGTATGTCGCGCGAATGGAGTATCACATTTTCGTCATTAAAAAACTCGCGCTTAAAACTTCTAACGGCTGATTCCAGAGCTTCTAATTTTTCTCCGGGAACTAAAAAACCGCACAACGTAAAGATTGGAAAATTCGGGTTGAATTTTTCCAATTGATGGTCTCCGCACTCGTCAATGTATAGATAATATTTATTAGACGGTTGTACTCTCATAATGAGTGCAAAGATACTACAAAATTCTGATATACAAAGACTCCCTTATAAATATTATGCAACGGTCGGGCACGTCGAGCATCACTCGACGTGTCCAACCGTTGCATGGCTGTAAGCCTCCCCAACGGGGTGGTTTGGAGGGGCCAGTAGTTATTTCTGCTTGCTCTTGCGGGTGGAAGCTTTGGCGTAGTCTTTGTCGGCGCTGGCCACCTCGGAGTAGAGGTGTTTGCCCATGAAGTCGGCGCCTTTCAGGGCCTCGACGACACGGTGGGCGTCGGCCTTGCGGACGTCGAACAGGCTGTAGCCCGGCATCAGGTCGATGCGGCCCACGTCGACACGCTTACCCTGGACGGTCTTGTTGAGCAGGTCGATGAGGTTGCCGGCATAGAAGCCGTCATTCTTGCCCGCGTTGACGTAGATACGCTCCATGCCGCGCTCGGCCGTGCGGCGATCCTTGTCCTTGTCGCTGCGGGGCGCGCGGTCCTTCTTGGCGCGCTCGGGTTTTTCGTCTATAAAGTCGATGTTGGGCACATCCTTATAGTAGTTAAGCAGGCGGTTGAACTCAAGCGAGAGCACGCGTTTCAGCAGGTCTTCCTCGGACAGCCACGACAGCTTGCGCATCACGCCGGGCATGTACTTGTCGATTTCGGCATCGTCCACCTTGACCTTCTCGATGCGGTCGGCCAGGTTGTACAACTGCTTCTCGATGATGTGCTCGGGGGTAGGCACCTCCTTGCGCTCGAACTTCTTGCCGATGATACGCTCTATCTCGCGCAGGCGCCCTTTCTCACGGCTATGGATGATGGCCACGGAGACACCCGTCTTGCCGGCGCGGCCCGTACGGCCCGAGCGGTGGGTATAGACAGCGGTATCGTCGGGCAGACCGTAGTTGATGACATGCGTTAGGTCGTCGACATCGAGTCCGCGAGCTGCCACGTCGGTAGCCACGAGGATAGTGATGACGCGGTCGCGGAACTTCTTCATCACGATGTCGCGCTGTTGCTGCGACAGGTCGCCGTGCAGAGCGTCGGCGTTGTAACCGTCCTGGATGAGGCGGTCGGCGATCTCCTGAGTGTCGCGGCGCGTGCGGCAGAACACGATGGCGTAGATGTTTGGGTTGTCGTCGGCTATACGCTTAAGTGCTAAGTATTTATCCTTGGCGTTCACCATGTAGTATATGTGGCGGACATTCTTGGCACCCTCGTTGCGTGTGCCCACTACTATTTCCTCGGGGTTGCGCATGAATCGTTTGGCGATGCGGGCCACCTCGTTAGGCATCGTGGCCGAGAACAGCAGCATCTTGCGGTCCTCGGGCACATGGCTGAGGATGTCGTTTATCGAGTCGACAAAGCCCATGTTGAGCATTTCGTCGGCCTCGTCGAGCACCACGGTATGCACGTCGTCGAGTTTGACCACGCCGCGGTTGATAAGGTCGATCAGTCGGCCCGGGGTGGCCACGATGATCTGCACACCCTTGCGCAGGGCACGTATCTGACTCTCAATCGACGAACCGCCATATACAGGCAGCACTACCAGCCCGGGGGTGTACTTCGAGAAGTCGGCCAGGTCGCCCGCTATCTGCAAACACAGTTCGCGCGTGGGGGCGAGGATTAGTGCCTGGGGCACATTGCGGTCGACGTCTATTCGCTGAATCACGGGCAGTCCGAATGCTGCCGTCTTACCCGTTCCGGTCTGGGCGAGGGCTACGACATCGTGGTCCTTAGAGAGGAGGGTTGGTATTACTTTTTCCTGAACGGGCATCGGGTTTTCGAAGCCCAGTTCGCTGATGGCGCGCAACAGGTCGTCGCGAACGCCTAAATCTTCAAAGCTCATATATTGTCAGAGGAGTTTTATGTTGTTATGATTTGTATTACTATTTATAATACAAATCCCGCGCCGATGTGTTCAGCACGACAATAAAAAACCATGGGCCCCACCCAACCTCCCCAAAGGGGAGGAGCTACATGAAAAATCCCGATTAATCAAGTTGCCACAAGATTAATCGGGATGTATCGGTTAGGAGTCGACCTGGCTGTAAGCCCCCTCCCTTTTGGGGAGGGGCCGCTACATTTTCAATTTGGAGGCGGTGTTGCCTTGGCGGCGGATGACGATGGAGCCGGGCGTGGGACGGTCGATGCGGATGCCACGCAGGTCGTAGTACTCTACGGGGGCGTCGGCATCGGTACCGTCGACGGTGATGTCGCTGACGCCGGCCTGGCCGGTATAGATGTGTGTCATGGCCACGGTGCTGCCCGAGGTGAGGATGAGCTTGGAGTATGCCTCGCGGAGGGGGTTGAACTCGAGGTTGAGGGTGTTGCCGCTCAGTGAGTAGTTGCCGGTGGCCTTGATGTGGGTGTCGTCGGCGGTGATGTTGAGGGCCGAAACGATGTCGTCGGCGGTGACGGGCACGCGCGAGGTAATGGTGAGGGGCACATTGAAGGGCTTGTTAAGCTCGGCGCGCACCTCGTTAACGGGAATGATGAAGATATTCTCGAAGTGGAGGTTGGGACGCGGGTGCATGGTGTTCCAGGGGGCGTCGGTGGTGTTGCCATGGCCGAAGCCGAGTTCCTTGAGGAATACTTCGTGGAGGTCGGCGCGGTCAAGTGATGCACCCTCGGTGGTGTTGACGCCGGCACCTACAGCGGGATCGACAACGGCAGTCTCGCTGATGGCGTAGTTGTTGGCCAGACCCTTGTCGGGGTCAGCCTGTTTCTCGCCGTCTTCGGGGTAGAAGCGGGCGTTGACGCGTGTCCAGCCGACGATACGGTGTACGGTCGAGTTCTGTCCGGCCCACTGCTCGGGGGTGTCGACGCCGGTATAGTTGTGTGCGGCGATGTCGACAACGTTGTTGGAGATGATGACATCGTCGGGAGTGGTGGAGTCGGCAGTGGGGCCGTCGAGGGCGCCGATGATGCCGCCCATGGCGTAGCTGCCTGTCCAGCGGCTGGGGCTGAGTGCGTTGAGGGTGCCGTGGAAGAAGTTGTTGGTCACCTTGGCGCGACCTGCCGAGCCGATGATGCCACCCAGAGTATTGCCGGCGGTGATGACGGCTGTGACGTGGTTGTTGCGTACGGGCGAGTCGGAGTCGGCCGAGCCGGCGATGCCGCCAACGTACGAGCCGCCGGTGAGGGAGCCGTGGAAGGCGCTGACCTCGACGCCGGCGCTCGTCATGAGCGAGCCGACAAGGCCACCGGCCTGAGACGAGGGCAGTTTGATGTCGGCATCCTTGACGTAGCAGCGGGTGATCATGTTGCCGAGGGTGGCGCGACCCACCAGGCCGCCAAATTCGTCGGCATAGTCGTTGCCGTCGACGCGGAGACCGTAGACATGGACGTTGTCGAGGGTGGAGCCACCGGGAACGTCACCGCTATAAACGCCGCTCATGGTGCCGGCGATGAGACCGGCGTATGAGTTGGCTTCACGGAGGGACATCGAGGGGTTGACAAAGGTAATGTCGCTGACGGATGCTCCGCGGGCGTAGGCGAAGATACCGAGGGCGCCGGACTTCGACTCGAGGTGGAGGTTGGAGACGGTGTGCATGCCGCCGTCGAGGGTGCCGGTGAACTCGGTGATGGGGATGAAGTCGTAGTTGGCGGCATCGAAGTCGCGGACGATGGTATAGTTGGCCGCGGGGTCAAAGCGGATAGACTGGAGGTCGGCCACGGTGGCGATGCGGTAGGGCGACTGAGCCGAGCCGTCGCCGCCGTCAAACTTGGTCAGAGGGAGGTCGTAGATGGTCTGGTGGTAGTTGTAGTCTTCGTCCTGGTAGGCGATCATCAGCTGGTTCTGCGAGCCTTTGGCCATGAGCGAGATGCTGGTCAGGGAACCCTTGGCGGCGTCGGGGCCGACGGTGAGCAGTGGCTTGTCGAGACCGGCACCCACGACGAGCAGTTCCTCGACGGTGGCGGTGCTCACCTCGGGGTTGATGTATCGCTTGGCCAGTACCATAAACTCGGGGTTGTCGTCGGTGTTGAAGATGTAGGGCGACAGGGCTTCGCCGGACACATAGAACTGGGCGTAGGCGATGTTGGTGCCCAAGTTGTAGTCGTCGACGCGCTCGATTGTGCCGTTGGGGTTGATATTGCCGATGCGGACAAACCACTCGTCCTTGTCGTTGCTGTAGCCGTCGAGGAGCTCGCAGGCGTAGCGGTAGGACGAGCCGGCGGCGTAACGGTCGATGGTGGCGGTGAGGCTATAGCCCTGGTAAGCGCTTGTCAGCGAGAGGACTTCGGAAGTCGTGGCCAGGTCGACAAACTTGAAGATATAGCCGTTGATGTCGGGAGTGACAAACATTATCTGGGGGCTGTGGCCGGGTAGGTCGGTCATGGTGCGGAAGCCGTCGACATATTCAGCCAGGGTAGCCTTGCGGTTGCCGTTGCTGTCGTAGACATAGTACATCGAGGTGTAAGTCTCGTCGGCGAGTGTCGAGTAGTTCTGCACGGCCACGAAGAATGCGGGCTCGTCGGGGGTGCCGTGCATGGTGTAGTCGATATCGTCGTCGTAGCGCAGGGTGCCGATGCTGTAGTACGAGCAGAGGAAGTTGTCATCGGGTACGCACTTGATGGCCACGCGCTTCTTGGGATTGAGCGCGGTTGCGCCGGAGTAGGGGAGGGTGAACGACTCGACGATGAGCGAGTTGTCGGGGGTGATGTCCTCGTTGCCGCCCATGCCGGTGGGGTCGACGAAGAACGACTTTTCGTACTGGACGACATAGAAGTCGACCGCCGAGCCGTTGGGCTTCGACATGAAGAAGGGGGCGGTCATGCTGTCGCCGGGCATGTTCATCATGGGCACCTTGAAGGTGGCGATGGCCTGAGGCTTACCGTAACCGCCGAATTTATAGGTGGTTACGACGCTCTTGTATGTGGCCAGGTAGTCGAGCCATGTCTCGTAGTCGTCGGGGTTGCCTTCCTCCTCGGTGAGGAACGACAGGTAGTAGTTTTCGCTCCAACGGCTGGTGGAGGTGTCGACGGCGTCGATGATATAGCCTTCGAACTCGCCCACCATGGCCGTGTTGCCCTCGGCATCCTTGGCGCCGTCGAGGGTGTAAGCCAGCGAGTAGGTGTGAACCTTGTAGTCTTCGGTCGAGGCGGCCATGCCGACCACGATCTCGTACTTGTCGTCGACGTTGAAGAACTTCTTGGTCACCTGGGGGTCGAGCGACAGAGCGCGTACGCTGTTCTCGCCGTCGTGGAGGCGGACCTTGTCGGAAATCGAGCCAACCTTGTTGAGGTGGGCGTCGTAGACGGTGTAGGTGAATCCCTTGATCTCCTGTTCGACGTAATACTCATGCTGAATGGGGTTTATGTCGTACTGAGCGACATAGTACCACAGCTCGTCGTCGGGACCGTAGAGGTAGCCGAGTTCGTTGGAAGGGTCGAGCACCTTGGTAGGCGTCTGGGCGGCCACGCGGTTGCGGAGTGATTCGAGGTTGTGTTCGGCTTGAGCCGAGAAGATGCCCTTAGGTTGAGCCTTGCGGGCAAAGGCCAGAGGTTCGGGGCGACGGAACTCGGGAGCCTGCGACATGTCGAGTGCCGACGCACACGGGGCTATACCGAAAGCGGCCATCGACATGGTGGCACCGGCGATATAGCGCAGTAGAGATTTGTTCATATAAGTGTGAAAATGTGAAATTTTGGTATATTGATTGCAATTCAGGTCGGAGGACGCGAGCCCTCGGACTGAAAAGTCGGTTTGCGACAATTCAGACGGGCAAAGGTAGCAAAAAAAATCGGGTTTTGCAAGGTGTTTTTCAGACTGTTAACCTATTCTTAACAAATATTATGTCTCTATGGTCTCTATTGTGTCTATCAAGTGTCTATTAAGTGTCTATCAAGTGTCTATTAAGTGTCTATTGCGTGTCTGTTGTGTCTATTGCCTGTCTCTATGCAGCCATGCCGACAGGGTGCCGACGAGAAGTGCGCCTCCCACGATGTTGCCTAAGGTGGCGGGGATAAGGTTGGCGGTGAAGAACTGCCCCCAGGTCACCGGGGCACCTTCGAGCATCCCGGCGGGAATGAAGAACATGTTGGCGATGCAGTGCTCGAAGCCTAAGACGACGAACGCCATGACTGGAATCCAGCATCCTACGGCCTTCTCGACGAGGGTTTTACCCGTCAGAGCCAGCCATACGGCCAGACAGACGCACCAGTTGGCGCCCACGGCCTTGAAGAAGACGGTCCACCAGCTCATCGACACCTTGGCTACAGCCGTGCGGGCGATGGCGCTGTGCCACGGCTCGGGAGCAAGCAGGTCGGTGGCGTAGACGAACATGGCCACGAATGCCAATGCGCCCACGAAGTTAAAGCCCCATACGACGGCCCAGTTCTTGACGACGTCGGTCCAGCCGAAACGACGCGACACCAGGCCGGGCACGAGCAGGGCGTTGTTGCCCGTGAAGAGCTCGCCGCCGAGGACGACTATCAGCAGCAGGCCGATAGGGAATGTAAGGCCACTGAGCAGTTTCTGTACCGAGGGATTGGCGCCGCTGAGTTCGGGCATGCCGCAGCCGGCGACAGTGGACAGCAACGCGCCCAGAGATATGTATGCTCCGGCCGATATGGCCAGGACGGCCATGCGACCGAGTCCTACGCGGCCCATGCGGACCTTGGCTTCGCCGATTGCCAGGGCAGCGTCGTGAGTTTCCTTGGGTGATTTGATTGGCATTGTCGTGATGTTGATGATTGGTTATGAAACAGACTCTAAGAACGACAAACCCCTCGGCAAGCCTTAGCCTGCCGAGGGGTTTGGATTATATTCGGTTGTTAGTCAACTTATTCAGCTTCGTCGATGGTAACGGCGCGGTCGAGAGCGACATACTTTTCACCGAGGTCGCAGAGGTTACCGTTGTTGATGGTAGCCTTGATCTGAGACTGGGGAACGCCGAACTTGAGGAGCTGCTTTTCAACACCGTTCACACGGTTGTGACGCAGACGAACGTTGATCTGTTCGGTACCGGTGTAATTGTCGGCCCAACCGGTGAGGATGTACTTCTTCGAGGGGTTCGACTTCATTACGTTCGAAACAGCGTCGAGTACGTTAACATCGGTCTTGGTGAGGCGATAAACGTTGATGGGGTAGTAGATGGTGGCAAGGGGAGCCTTGTCTTCCTTGATAACCTGAGCGGGCTTGTTGAGAGCGTCCTTGAGCTGAGCTTCGAGGTCGGCGATACGGCCTTCGGCAGCTTCGAGGCGAGCGCGGAGAGCGTCGCAGTTTTCAGCAGGAGGACAAACGGGAACCACGGGAGCTTCCCATTCGCGCTTCTTGAACAGATAGGTTACGCCGAGGTAAGCCTGAACGTCGTGCGAGGTACGGTTCCAGGTACCAACTTCGTCGAGGTGGTTGTCGAGACCGTTCCAACGGATGTCGAGCGAGAGGGCAACCTGCTTGCTTACGCGGAACTGGTTGATAAGACCGGCGCGGAAGGTGATGATGCGGTCGTGAGCATCCTTCCAGCTGCCGCGGGTACCCTTGCTGTAGTCGCGGGCGAAGGTGAAGTAAGCACCGGCACCTGCATAGAAGATAGCGTTGTAAACGCGACCGGGCTTGTAGCCGCACCACCAGTTGGTGAGGTTAACCATAGCGTCGAAAGCCGGGCCGAGTTCGGCGAATTTCTGTTTATACTTGCCGTCGATCATGGGTTCGTCGAGGCGAGTGTTGGGGGTCTTAATGTCGCTGAGGCCCTTGCACTGCAGGAAGCTTGCGCCAACGCGCAGACCTACGATGGGCGAGAACCACTTGCCAACATAGAGGCCGGCAGCGGGAGAGAAGCGGTCCTTGAGGTCGCGCGAACCGTCGCCGTGAGAGAAGTATACACCTGCACCGCCTTCAGCAGTGATGAACCAGTTGTCCTGGAAACGATTGAAAAGATAGCCTTGGGAAGGATCCTGTACATAGGTAACCTCCTGGGTCTCTTGGGCAACAGCAGAAGCGCTCATGAACAGAGCAGCAGCCATTGCGAGAAGGGTAGCTTTTTTCATAAACAGTGGAGATTTATAAGTATTTAGTTGATTAAATTATTGTAATATAAATAGTTGAGGCTCTCGTGCAGGGGTGCCGCAGTCGAGTTTTTAGCGTGGAGAGCATATCGCCCGAGCGGTCGGGTGATAAATTTGCCCGCTAAGGTACGAATTTTTTTTGGGTCTATTTATAAAAAACAACAAAAAAATGTCGTTTTTGTTAAAAAAAATTCTTGCCGGGCAGTAAGAAAAGTTTTTACGGCCGCCTGCGGGCGGGATAAAAACGGCGGTCTACGGCCGGAATTATCCCGCTAACACGTTGACTGTCTTAGACTTCGACTTCCTGACCGTCTTCGTACAGGTGCTCGGTCTCCTGAGGTTGGGTTTTCGAGGGGTGCGACAGGAACAGAGCGTAGCACAGCAGGTAGATGGCCAGAGCGGCGGGCATCCAGAAGCTGGCGAGCATCGAGTTCTCGGCGATGATGCCCTGGAGGAAGGGCAGGATGCCGCCACCGCAAACCATGGTCATGAACAGGCCGGAGGCCACGGCGGTGTACTTGCCCAGGCCACGTACCGACAAGTTGTAGATGGCGCCCCACATCACCGAGGTACACAGGCCGCAGGCGATGAAGAAGATCGAGTTGAGGGGAACCTGCACGACGCTGAACAGCATGTGCTTCGAGTCGAAGCCCACGAAGGGAACGACGGTCTCGGAGGTGTAGATGCCGAGGATTAGCAGGGCGGCAGCGCCGATAGATGTTGCGGTGAGCATGACGCGGCTCGATACCTTGCCGCCGACGGCACCGCCGAGCAGACGGCCCACGAGCATGAGCAGCCAGTAGATGCCGACAACGGTGCCGGCGATGGCTGCGGCTTCGAAGGCGGGATTGGAGGTGATGACCACTTCGCTGTTGGTCAGGTACTGCAGGGTCCAGTTGGCGATGCCTACCTCGATGCCGACATAGCAGAAGATGGCCACGACGCCGAATGTGAAGTTGCTGTAGCGGAACGCTCCGGTAGCCTTGATCTTCTCTTTCTTCTTGCCGAAGTCGGGAGCTTCGGGCAGCTTGGCCAGATAGAGCACCACCCATGCTACGGCAAAGATAGCCATGGCGAGGTAGAACACGGGGTTGGCCGACGAGATACTGCTGGCCTCGCCGCCGAGCAGACCGCCAACGATGACGGGAGCAAGGGTAGCGCCCAGCGAGTTGCACGAGCCGCCGAACTGTACGAGTTGGTTACCCTGGTTCTGGTTGCGCCCCAGCGAGTTAAGCATGGGGTTGACCACGGTGTTGAGCATACACATCGAGAATCCGGCGATGAATGCACCGGCGATATAGACCACTACGGCGGGAATATTGCCGTCGATATAGCCCGACAGATAGGTGACGAGGACGCCTACAAAACCTACCGAGACGGCCCACAGAGCGGTGACGCGATAGCCTTTTTTCTCGAGGATGATACCTGCGGGATAGCCCATGCAGGCGTATGCGATAAAGTTGGCCAGGGTGCCAAGCTGCGAGAGCAGGGCGTTGCCGCCGGTCATGTTTTTGATCACTTCGCCCAGGGGGTTCTGGTAGCCCGTGACGAATGCTATCATGAAGAACAGCGCGAACATAATCGCTATGGGTAGCGTGTAGTTGACGCGGTGCTGTGCGGGTTGTGTTTTGGTCGATGCCATGGTAAAAAAATATGTTTTAGGTTGATTTGTAATATCGTTCAGTATTCAGTATTGGCGGGCGCCGAAGATGCGCGATCCGATGCGCACCAGTGTCGAGCCGTGGCGGATGGCCAGGGGGTAGTCGTCGGACATGCCCATCGACACGGTGTCGAATCCGCGCAGGTCGGGGGCGATGTCAAGGATGCGGCGGCGGGTGTCGGCGATAGCGGCAAAGTCGGCTTCGATACGGGCGGTGTCGTCGGTGTTGGTGGCCATGCCCATGATGCCGCACAGGTGGGTGGCGCGCAGGGCCTCGAAGCGGCGCTCGGCGAAGTAGGCGAGCAGTTCGTCGGGTGTCCAGCCGTACTTGGTGTCCTCGGCGGCTACGTGCACCTGCATCAGGACGCGCGACACCACGCCGCGCTCGGCCGACAGCCGGTCGATGAGGTCGAGCAGGTGTTGCGAGTCGACACTCTCGATGAGTGCCACGCGGCCCACGAGCTGTTTGGCCTTGTTGGTCTGCAGGTGGCCGATGAAATGCCAGCTGATGTCGTCGGGGAGAGCATCGATCTTGTCGAGCAGTTCGGCCACGCGGCTTTCGCCGAATATGCGCTGGCCGGCGTCGTAGGCCTCGCGGAGTGCCTCGACAGGGTGGAACTTGGAGACAGCAACGAGTTGCACGCCCTCCGGCAGGGAGGCATGCAACTCACGTATGGTGTTTCCGATCGACGTAGCCACGCGAATTTTATTCGGATTTGGCTTCGAACTTGTCGAGTTTGGCACGGTAGACGTCCATCAGCAGGGTCTCGGTGATGGATACTATCTCGTAGTCGGAGGCGGTGCCGCGCATACCCTCGAGGACATTGTCGAGAGCCGACTTGAAGTCGCCGGCTTGCACGAGGATGAGCGTGGTGGTCTTCTTCTCGGCGCCGCTCTTGGGGTCGATGGTGACGAAGGCGAGTTTGGTCAGATACCATTTGTCGCCGGTTTCGTCCCAGAATATTTCGGAGATTTTGGTGCGTTTTACGGCCGATACGCTGAAGTCGCCGCTGATGTAAGGCGTCTGCTCCTCGGTAATGCGGGCTTCGGCCTCGGTGAACGACAGGGCGTCGACAAGATAAGGTTCGGTGACCTTCTTGACAGCGCCGTTTTCCTGGACTTTGTCGTAACGGACTTTACATTCAAACCAGTTTGCCATATTATATATTATGTGTATTTGCTTTAGACTTTAGTAGTTGCCGGGGTAAACCACATACATGCTGCCGAGGGCGAAGTAGGCGGGGGTGTTCATGCCCCACTGGCCGGTGTCGGACGAGCGCATGGTGAAGTAGATGGCATGGATATTCTTGCCGAGGGGCTGCAGGTCGACCTGAGTGAACTTGTCGATGGCGTTACCCTTGGCGGCCAGGTCGACGGTGATGCGCGACACGGTCTTGCCGTCGCCGTCAACGCCGTTGATGTCGAGCGCCAGCCAGTCGCTGTCCGTGAAGGGCTTCGAGAAGGCCGAGCCTTTCTTCATTACCCAATATGTGTATGCGGTGTTGTCGATGGTGAGAGCCACGGGGTTAACAGCCGTTTGGAAATTGATCAGACACGAACGGTCTTCGACCTGAGTCTGCTCGGTCTCCATAACGTCCCAGTGCGCGATAAGGTAGCCGGTCAGGCCACCGGTGTTGCTCATGCAGCCGAACTGGTAGAGGGTCCAGTCGTCGCCGGTGTGGTCCTTGTTGTCGTTGACTACGCTGGGACAGAAACCGGTGAACGACTTGTACACCACGCCGTCGTATTCCGTTACCTGGGCGTTGTGGGAGAACAAGGCTGAGGGTTGTACACCGAAAACTCCTTGTTCCGGATTATATACTTCTTTCCAATAACCGAGGTCGTTGTATGTGTCAGGCTCGAAGCTGAAGTCGTAGTAGACGTTGACGGGATCGACTTTGGGCTCGTTGTTGTCGTTGCACGACGACAGCGACAGTATGGCGGCTCCGGTGAGGAGTCCTGCGAATAGATGTTTCAGTTTCATAATCAGTTATTTGAGAGGTTATTATTGTCTTAGGTAGTGCTGACGGACGGCTTGTGCGTCATTGCAGATGCAAAGTTAATGACTTTTGGCGTGAAAAGAGCGACCAACGGCCGAAATTTTTTGTAGCAGCCGTCTTATTTCCGCTTGCGCTGTACAAACGGAATCATAATCGAGGTGTAGGTGAGGATGGCGCCGCCGGCCAGGACGAACACTATCCAGTTCTTCGGGTCGGGGTCGGTGAACATGAAGAAGTCGCCGACGCAGAAGAACAGCGCGGCCCATACTTCGATGCGCAGCAGACGCTTGACGCGGATGTTGGGGCCATCGTAGCGGGTGAACAGGCGCCCGACGAGGTTGAGGGCGGCGCCGGCACCGAATATGTACTTGTACAGGTCTTCGTGGGGGCCGGTGATGAGGGGTATGGCCACGCCGACGAGGATGAGCAGCATGCCCAGCCATGTTATGACGGTAAGGACGGTATCTTTCATATACGGGTGAGGGTTATTGTTCGAAAAGGTAGATTTCCTCGGTGGGCATCGACATGTTGTGCTGTTCGCGCACCACACGCTCCACCAGCTCGGGGTCGTTGTTATCGAGCAGGCGGTTCTTCTCGCGGTAGAAGTCGAGCGAATCGGTCTCGAATGCGATAGCGCGGTTGAGCGAGTCGATGGTGCGGGTGTTTTCGTAGATGCGGCCTACCGAATTGTCCTGAAAGAAGAGGATGTAGACGATAAAACCGCCTATCAGTATGGCCGGTATGGAGAGGTAGCGGCTGCACCAGGTGAGAAAACTACGCATTGGTTTAGAGTGAATTAAAAGTTAATCAGAAACGCGGCTGGCGGGGATTTGCAGCCGTTTCGGCCCATTTGTACAGGCGGTCGGCGGGGCGTATCTTCGAGCCTACCTTGATGGAGAAGGCGTCGCCCTTGACGGCCTTGTCGACAGTATGACAGTCCACCTGAATCTCGTCGACGGTCATGATTATGGCGCCCGTGGTGGGACCGGTGATTACGATTTCGTCGCCCACGCACAGTTCGCCCGCCTCCATGATGAATTCGCCCACGCCGAGGCGCGAGAAGTACTTGACGCCCTTGGCCACGTACTGTTTGACGCGGGTTGCCGACGAACCGTATTTGTGGCTCCACTCGCCAAGACGCTGGCCGAGGTAGTAGCCGTTCCAGAATCCGCGGTTGAAGATCTTGGCGAGGCGTTCGTCGGCGCGGGCTATCAGCTCGTCGCCATACGTGCCGTCGCAGATGGCCGACAGGGCTTCGGAGTAGACGGCGGTAGCCTCGGCGACATATTCGGGACCACGCGCACGGCCTTCGATCTTGAAGACGCGCACGCCGGCATCGACCATCTTGTTTAGGAAGTGGACAGTCTTGAGGTCCTTGGGCGACATGAGGTACTTGTTGTCGACCTCGATAGCGTCGCCGGTCTCGCGGTCGGTCAGGGTGTAGCTGCGTCGGCATATCTGGGTGCAGGCGCCCCGGTTAGCCGACGAGTTCATCTCGTGGAGCGACATGTAGCATTTGCCCGACGTGGCCATGCAGAGAGCGCCGTGGCAGAACATCTCGATTTTGACGAGTCCGCCGTGGGGGCCGCGCAGGTCGTCGGCGACGATGCGCCGGTGTATCTCGGCCACCTGGTCGAGGTTGAGTTCGCGTGCCAGCACGACTGTGTCGGCCCATTGGGCGTAGAAGCGCACAGTCTCGTAGTTGGTGATGTTGGCCTGGGTGGAAATGTGTACCTCGACGTCGACCGAACGCGCGTAGAGTATGGCGGCGATGTCGGCGGCGATGATGGCCGTGACGCCGGCAGCCTTGGCATTGTCGATAATGTCGCGTGCGGCAGCTATGTCGTTGTCAAACAGGACTGTGTTGAGCGTCAAGTAGCTATTGACGCCCGCCTCGCGGCACGTCCGTGCTATCTCGTGGAGGTCGTCCATGGTGAAATTGACCGACGAGCGCGAGCGCATGTTGAGCGTGCCGATACCGAAGTAGACGGCATTGGCACCGGCATTGATGGCGGCGTGCAGCGACTCGAACGAGCCGGCGGGAGCCATCAGCTCGAGGTCGGCGCGGCTTACCGGTACGCCGGCTTTCAGATTGTCGTTATGTTCGTTTGTAGTATTTACGGACATTGATATTGCGATTGAGTATATCCCCCAAAGGCCAACAAGCAGGGGCTTGTCGGCCTTGTGATGGTATGGTGGATTTCCGGAGCCGGATTATTCAGCAGCGGGAGCTTCCTGAGCAGGTGCGGCAGGAGCGGCGGGGGCAGCATCCTGAGCGGGAGCAGCAGCTTCCTGCTGAGCGGGAGCAGCCTGAATCTTGCTGGCACGGATGTCGTCGCCGGCTTTGGGGAGTGTGTAAGCCGAGCAGATCGAGAATACGAAAATCAGAGCAGCCAGAGTCCAAGTGGCTTTTTCGAGGAACTTGTTGGTACCGCGAACGCCGAGAACCTGGTTACCGCCGCCGAACTGCGACGACAGACCGCCACCTTTGGATTTCTGAACCAATACGATGGCAATCATGAGGATAGCCGTGATAACGGTAAGGATAATGAAAAGTACGTTCATTTGATTGAAGTCTATCTATTAAGTATCTATTTAGTGTCTATTAAAAAGTCTATTCAGTGTCTATTAAATAGCCTATTTTTTCGTCTGCGTTGCCGCCTGAATTTTCATCAGTTTTTCGAGGAAACGCAATTGGTCTGCAAAGTAAACACTTTTTTCCGGATTATTCAAGCTTATTTTGGAAATAATCTCGTGAGCGCGGTCAAAACGGCCCTGTTTAACAAAAATTTTGGCTAACTCGAGCGAAAGCGGCGTCTCGCGGGGTCGTTTCGGCGCCTCTGCTGGAGTATCGTCGACCGGTTCGGCGTCGGCTTCTTCTTTAGCTGTTTCCGCCGGGCTGTTTATCTCCGCGGCAAGCTCGGCCAGCGCCTCGACATCCTTATCGTCGGGCAGCTCGGGTGCCGGTTCGTTGTCGGCCTTGGCTTCGTCCTGCTCCTGACGTGCCAATACGCCGCTGTACTCGGGCACGGGGTTGAAGATGAGTCGTTCGAGCAGCGCGTCCTCGTCGGGCGTCGACTTGCCGTACGTGTCGAGGAACGTGTCGATGGCCTGACGTGTCGATATGGGCTTGGCCTTGGGTACGGGCGGGTAGATGTGCGCCCAGTCGTCCCCGTCGAGGTCGACCAATAATGCGACAGCCTGAGGGTCGGCCGCATTGAGGGCCACGGTGGCTTTCAGTCGGTCGCGTTCGTCGGCCGACAACTCGGCAGCGTGGTCGCGCAACCGTTCGAGGGCGGGAAATATGTCGTAGGGTTTACGTAGCTGTGAGTTCACGGTCGGTCGGTTATTAAGTGGTTACCAGTTGCCTAAGGTGGCGTTGAATATCAGGTCGACAAGCTCCTGCGAAATCTCGCTGCACAGTTGGTCCTGCACGTCGATGAGCAGCTGTGTGGCATCGAAATCGCGGTAGGCGGTAAATGTCTGGTCGATATTGTTCTTGTCGTTCTGATAGTCGGTGTATTTGACGCGTACGCCGATAGTCAGACGAGTCTTCGAGGCGTAAGCATCCTCGGTAACAGCCTGTGGTGTAAGGTTGTACTGTGTTATTTCGCCCTCGATGGACAGGTCGGACGGCCCGTCGGTGGTCTGGAGGCGGGTGTTGCGGGCTATGTAGTTGAGCAGTTCGTTCTCGAAGGTGGTCTGCAGCGGTGCATACACTAAGGCCGCGCGTATGGGGAACTCGCCGACGTGGACGGTGTGGTACACGTTATAATCGATGGGAGCGCCGTTGAGGGTGACGCTGATACGGCATGACGACGACATCAGAGCCGTAAGGACGCACAGCGCCGCGGCAATGGCCGTGAGTGCGCGGGTGCGGAGGGATATGAGGCGACGGAGTAATGTCATTGTGATTAATTGATTGGTTAATAGTGTATTATTATTCGGTAATACCGTATTCCTTGATTTTGCGGTAAAGGGTACGCTCGGGCATCCCGAGGTCTTTGGCTGCGGGGCGTCGGCGTCCGTCGTAGCGCTCGAGAGCCTCTACGATGGCGCGCCGCTCCTTCTCGGCCAGGGTTTCGGAGGGAGCTCCCTCCGGTCGCTCCACAATGCTTGGTTGCTCCACACTGCTTGGTTGCTCCGCAATGCTTGGTCGCTCCACAATGTTTGTGGGGGCAGGGGGAAGTAGTCCGGCATGTTTTTTTGCCTCGGTGACGCAGTCGTGTGCTGTCACGTCGTCGCATTTGCCTAAGGCGTCGAGGCGCTCGGTCAGGCTGTCCACGCGGCTACGTAGCGACAATATCATGTTGAACAGCATTTCGCGCTCGGTGGCGTACGAGTGAGTTGCGGTGACTCCCGTCGAATCGCCTCCGGACTGAGTCGTGTCGTACAGGCGCGGCGGTTCGAGGTAGGAGTCGAGCACGGGGAGGGTGACTTCCTTGCCGCTCTCGAAGAGCGAAATCTGCTCGATTACGTTCTTGAGCTGGCGCACATTGCCGGGCCATGCGTAATGCAGCAACCGGCGGCGTGCGGCGTCGTCGAACACCGGCGACGGGGTATGGTAACGCTCGGCAAAGTCGGCGGCAAAACGCCGTGCGAGCAGTTCGATGTCGTTGCCGCGCACACGCAATGGCGGCACGTTGATCTGGACGGTAGACAAGCGGTAGTACAGGTCCTCGCGGAAGGTGCCCTCGGCGATGGCTCGCAGCAGGTCGACATTTGTAGCGGCGACGATGCGCACGTTGGTGCGCTGCACCTCGGACGAACCTACCTTGATAAATTCGCCGGTCTCGAGGACGCGGAGCAAGCGGGCCTGCGTGGTCAGAGGGAGTTCCGCCACCTCGTCGAGGAATATGGTACCGCCGTCGGCTTCCTCGAAGTAGCCCTTGCGGGTGGCGATGGCGCCGGTGAACGAACCCTTCTCGTGGCCGAACAACTCCGAGTCGATGGTGCCTTCGGGGATGGCGCCGCAGTTGACAGCGATATAGCGGGCGTGGCGACGAGGCGACCCCTGGTGGATGATGCGGGGGAAGAACTCCTTGCCCGAACCGCTCTCGCCCGTGACGAGCACCGACAGGTCGACGGGCGCCACCTTGACGGCACGCTCTATGGCTGCCATGAGCAACGGCGAGTTGCCCACGATACCGAACCGCTGCTTGGCGGCGAGTACTGCGGGGTCGACCGGCGCGATGTCCGTCGGGTTGTCTATGAAGTGTGATTCGTCTATCTTCACTTTCAGTGGGTTAACGCTTGTATTGTTTGCGCAGGGCGTAGGTGCGGTCTTTCAGGAATTGGCCCAGATCCTCGATGCTGCCGGCATGGGCGCGCTGTTCCTCGACACTGATAGGTTGGCCGACGCTTATGTGCATGGTGGTGTGGCACTTGCGCCAAACTTCGGAGGGGAGACGCAGGGTGCGCAGCTGCCAGCAGACCACGCCGAGGAAGTTGAAGAACCAGCTGTTCGAGCCGTGGAAATATATGGGGATGACGGGTACTTTGAGCTTGTCGATGAGGCGGATTACCGACGGCTGCCACGTACGGTCCATCAGTTGGCCGCGGATATTGACCTTCGAGACGGCGCCGGCGGGGAAGAAGCCGATGGGGTGACCGTCCTTGACGCGCTTGATGACCTCGCGGATGCCCTTCATCGACACGGCCTGCTTGGCGGGGTCGTCGCTGGCCATGGCGTCGACGGCTATGAAGTTGGGCTCCATGGCTTTGATGCGACCAAGTATCATGTTGACCATCACCTTGTAGTCCGGTCGGCGCGAGGCCACAATGTCGATCAGCGATATGCCGTCGAGGGCACCGAAGGGGTGGTTGGACACGGTGATGAAGGCACCTTCGGGCAGGTTGTCGAGCACGTCGAGCCCGTCGATGTCGAGTTTGATGTCGAAGTCCTTGAGCAGGTTGGCCACGAATGGTGCGCCGGGCTCGTCGAAGTACTTGGAGTGGACGGCGTTAACCTTATCGACCGACAGCCAGTGGAGGACGCGGTTGACCAACTTGGGGTGCTTGCGCAACTTGGGCACCATCTCCATGACGTCGTCGGCGTCGAGGACGGTGCGCTTTACTGCGGCAGGTGCTTCGGGAGTCTTGGTTTCGGGGTCCATGGTCATGGTACGATAAGCATTGCGTCGCCGTAGCAACCGAATTTGTAGCCTTGTTCGATGGCTTCCTTATAAGCTCTCATTATCAGGTCGTAACCGCCGAAAGCGGCAACCATCATGAGCATTGTCGAGTAGGGCAGGTGGAAGTTGGACACCATAGCCGTGGTGACGGTGAAGTCGTAGGGAGGGAAGATGAACTTGTTGGTCCATCCGCGGTATTCCTTCATGTGGCCGCCCATCGAGACGGCGCTGGCTATTCCGCGCAGCACCGATGTGCCGACGGCGCACACCTGCTTCTCGTGGTCCTTAGCGTTGTTGACCAATTTGACGAGTTCGGGCGAGGCATCCATCTGCTCGGAGTCCATGCGGTGCTTGGTGAGATCCTCAACGTCGATCTCGCGGAAGTTGCCCAGGCCGCTGTGTACGGTGATGTAGCCCGA
>CAZNGJ010000043.1:0-19152 GCA_964572615.1 uncultured Bacteroides sp. | reverse complement strand
AAATCCCTCCGCGATATGCAACCCCGCCGTTAACATTTCTTGTGAAACAAGCTCTAAATTCATCATTCGATATGCTTTTTCAATACATCGCCGACATTTTCCGCGCCAATCCCGTAATACCTATTTTCCTTACCATAGGTGTTGGATTCTGGCTTGGCGGACTTAAGATTAAATCGTTCTCCCTCGGACCGGTAACCGCGACTCTTATAGTCGGGGTGATTATCGGTCAGATGGACATACCTGTATCCGAAACGCTCAAATCCGTAGCGTTCATGATGTTCCTGTTTGCCATCGGTTACTCGGTCGGCCCGCAGTTCTTCCGTTCGCTCAAAGGCGACGGACTCAAGCAGATAGCCTTTGCGTGCGTCGAAGTCCTGTTGTGCATACTCACCGTCTACGCCGTCTGCGCTGTGATGGGTTACAACAAGGGCCAGGCCATCGGCCTGTTCTCGGGCTCGCAGGCGTTCTCGGCCGTCATCGGCGTCGGCTCGAGCACCATCAAGTCGCTCGGTTTGCCCGCCGGAGAGACTGACCGGCTGCTCGGCATCATCCCGGCATGCTACGCGGTGTGCTACGTGTTTGGCACCATCGGTTCGGCCTGGGTGATAGCTAATCTTGGCCCGAGGCTAATGGGCGGTCTGACCAAAGTCAAGGAACAGACGGCCCGACTGGAGGCCGAACTGGACAGCGGCGACATCGTGGCCGACCCCGGAACGTTCGTGGCCAACCGACCCATATCGTTCCGCGCCTACCGCGCCGAGTCGGACTACTTTGACCGTCCCCGCACCATTGGCGAAATCGAACGTCACATCGAGCGGTTGGGTCTGCGCCACTTTATCGAGCGTCTGCGACTGCGCGGCGACATCGTCGACCCACAACCCGACCTGAAGGTGCGCAAAGGCGACATCATCGTCCTCAGCGGACGGCGCGAGACCATCATCGACGATGCCGGATGGATTGGCTCGGAGGTCACCGACCACGAACTGCTCAACTTTACGGCCGAAAACCTGCCCGTGACGGTGTCGAAATCCGGCGCCGCCGGCATGACACTCGGCGAACTGCGCAACAAGGACTATATGCGCGGCGTGATGGTGCGTAAGATCATGCGCGACGACATCAACATCCCACTCAAGTCGCGCACGGTACTCGAAAAGGGAGACATGCTGACACTCGTCGGCCTGCCCCAGGATGTAGCCGGCGCCGTGGCCGAAATCGGATACTCCGACCGCCCAACCGAGATGACCGACGTCGTCTTCATCGGCCTGGGTATAGCCATCGGTTGCCTTGTCGGCGCACTTACACTCTATTACAACGGCATCCCCATCTCGTTGAGCACCAGTGGCGGCGCTATCCTCTCGGGACTGATCCTAGGGTGGCTGCGCAACAAGCGGCCTACCTTCGGGCGCATCCCCCGACCCGTCATCTGGTTTATGAACAATGTAGGCCTCAACCTCTTCATCGCCGTTGTCGGCCTGGCAGCCGGACCTACCTTCCTGAGCAGCCTGAAGGAGGTCGGCATCGAGTTCTTCCTCGTCGGTATCGTGTGCACCAGCATACCGCTCATCCTGGCCACCTTGATCGCCGCAAAAGTATTCCGCTTCCATCCCGCCATAGCCCTCGGCTGCGTAGCCGGCAGCCGCAATGCCGTGGCCGCCATCGGTGCCATCCAGGACAACCTCGACAGCACCCTGCCCGTCATGAGCTACACCGTCACCTACGCCGTCGGCAGCATCCTCCTCATCTTCGCCGGCATGATCCTCCCCCTCCTCATCTAACCCCGGCGCATCATCGGCCGCCGGCGGTGGAGCGGTCGGCGTCGCCGCTGACGTTGATTAGCTTGTTGGCTTTGCGGCGCTGCTGACCCCACTGGAGGTTGTAGTTGATACTCAGGTAGGGGATACGGAAGTCGGTGCGGGTGTAGCGTTGGCCCGAGATACACGTACTCATGTTGTGCGAACCACGTTCATACCGGCCAATCGGCATGATACAGCCGGCCGAGAATCCCCACTGCTTCCAGTTGTAGCGCAGGTCGACAAGGTTGATGTCCTCGCCCCACGAGATGTTCTCGCCCCACAGGTTGCGCTGGGCGCGCATGTACTGGGCCGTCAGCGTGAAGCCCCAGTGGCGCGCCTGCACGGTCAGGTAACCGTACCAGTCGCTGTTTGTCAGCCGGTAGCCATGCCCCTCCATGCGCTCGGTGCGCCAGTCAAGGTAGCCGCTCACCACAAGCCATCCGGGGATGGCCTCGATCTGCGGCGCGAGGAACAACGACAGGTTGCGCAGGCCGCGGCTGTTCTCGTAGGTGTTGACCAGGCGTTCGCCCTGCCACTTATACAATGGCGTGATGGCGTTGGGCGATGTATAGGCGCGGATACCGAACTGACCGTTGATGCGCTTGATGCCGAAGTTGTAGCGCAGCGTCAGCATATAGCTGTTGGAAGTCTTGAGGTCGGGGTTGCCAATACGCCACTGGAAAGCGTCGATCTGCTGCGGCGTGGGATTGGTCTCGGCCAACGAAGGCGTGGATTGCCACGACTCGAAGTTGAGTCGCAACTGATGCCTCTGATTGATGCTGTATGTCAGGGCAGCCTGCGGGCGGCAGTTCCACGACGAGCTGCCAAGGCCTGTCTCGCGGAACATGAAGTCGGTGTACTGGGCTCCGACACCGGCCGTGGCGGTCCATTTGCCGAAACGCCGGAAATACTCGGCAAAGAAGTACACGCGGTCCTGGCGCTGGTGGAACACCTCGCCACCCAGGTTTTCGTAGACCGACCGGTTGCGGTTGGCCGTGTACGAAGCGCCGGCCGTAAGCCGACCCTTGCTCCAGTTCTTGATATAGTCGGCCTCGACAGCGTATGCCTGGTTGCGATCCTTGATGTTGGTATGGATGTCGGTGATATAGTCGTAGGTAACGGGGCGCTGCTCGACGTAGTCGGAGAAAGTGCGACCGAAGTACAGCTGACTGCGGAAGTCGACCACGAGTATCTGCTTGTTTGCGAAATGCTGCTCCCAGTAGGCCGACAGCGAGGGACGCGTGCCCCGGTCGCCGCTTATTTCGTCGAGGAGGATGTCGCCCGGTGTGCCCGAATCAGTCATAAGGCTGTGGTAAGCCTGCTTGTTTGTGGGAACGACAATGCCACGGGTCTCGACGACGAATACCGTCGTGTCGGGCTTGATGTAGTTGTACGACGCCCAGAAGTTTTCGGTTGTATTGTCGCGGCGTGCCCCGCGCGAAATCTCCTTGCGCGTCAGGGAGTGTCCGTCGGGAAATGTGAATGTCTCCGTGTAATCGCGGTGAAGTTTGAGGTTGTGCGACATGTTGTATCCCCCGCCAACTTCCAACTGTGACCGGCCGAAGTTGAACTTGGCCGAAGCGTTATATTGCCCCCAGGCCGAGACGACACTCTGATTGGCATTGAGCATCAGCGAGCCGCCTACCGACGGATTGATCACTATGAAATTTAGCACGGCGGGAGCGCCGGCATACCTCAGTCCCGGATTTTCGATCCATTCGACGCGCTTGATGGTCGACGGAAGCAGGTTTCGCACCTGCTCGACCGATGCCGTACGGCCATTGATGCGCACCTGCACCGACTGACCGGCCGCTGTGACGGTGCCTAAGGCGTCACTGACCGACAGCGACGGAATCATCAGGTTGGTGAGCAACTGCACACCATTCCGGGCATTCTCGACCGCGCTCTTCGACGGGTGGTAAATATCCATGTCGGCCTTGTGCACCACGCGAGGTGCCTCGATGACCACCTCCTGCAACTCGTGCACCACCGTCGAGTCAGCCTCTTGGGCCGACACGACGGCGCCACATGCGACCATTGCAAAAAATACGATAATTGATTGTCTAATATCTAAGTTAAAAGTACTGCTGTTCATATCCATTGTGGGTGTTTATGAGAGTGTGAACCTTGAATCACCACTCCAAATCAATTTTTCACCCGCAAAATTACATCACCCCCCACTCCCCCGCAATACCCAAAAGTGTAAATTTACCCAACCAAGGTCTTTACACATGCTTAAAAACATAATCTAAGTGTTGGCACTCTGACGGATATTAGCTAACTTTGTGTTCTCATCCGTTCAGCACCACTAATACTGTCAGTATATATGCCAAACCACGAATACATAGCTCTGTTTCATTCCCTGATTAAACATTCGGAAAATGAGATTGTAGAGTTTAAGAAGGCAGAACGTAATTTTGATATAGACGATCTTGGAAGATATTTTTCAGCGTTGAGCAACGAAGCCAATCTGCGTAGAATTGAGTTCGCTTGGCTTATTATGGGTTATTATGAAGCAACCCATTCAATAGTAGGCACATCCTTTAAGGATAGCGAAACTGAACTTAATAAACTCTAACATGACATTAGTGTGAACTGTACCGATAAACTGACATTCAGAGAGATAATACCCATATCGGTTGACGGTAAACGAATATTGATGTTCAAGATTCCGGCTGCTCCAAGAAACACAGTGGTAAAGTGGAAAGGAATTGCTTATGGTCGAAATGGTGAGAGTTTAGTACCGTTGAACGAATCAAAATCTGATGAGATCAGATACCAGTCTCCAATACCTGATTGGTCCGCCGAACTGGTCCCAGGCGCTACCGTTGAAGACCTTGACGAACTTGCTCTCGCCACAGCACGGATTATGTATAAGAAAGTTCATAGCTCTACCATTCCGGCAAACGAAGTTGATGAATGGACTACCGAAGAATTTCTTTGCCATAGCGAGATGGTGCGTGATGGAAGACTTACGAGAGCTGCTATATTGCTTCTCTGCAAGCCTTTGGCTTTACAGAAAATTCATCCTACGAATGCTCAAATCACATGGGTTTGGAAAGATAAAGATGGTGAGGTGGTCGATTACGAGCATTTTTCTATACCTTATATTCTGACCGTGGATAAAATCTTTGGTAAGATACGCAATAAGACAATGCGAGAATTACCTGGCGGCACGTTGTTCCCTGACACAATGAAGCAATATGAAGACTATTCAATACGCGAGGCACTTCATAATTGCATTGCTCATCAAGACTATACTCTCGGGGGACGAATTACGGTGGTAGAGAACGAGGGCTTCCTTTTTTACAGTAATAAAGGATCTTTTATTCCCAAAACCATTGAGAAAGTCCTAAAGGAAAAGGGGCCACAATCTCAATATCGCAATACTTGTCTCGCCCATGGAATGGTTCATTTTAATATGATTGATACCGTTGGAAGAGGGATACCGAAGTTGTTCAAGGAACAACGCCGTCGTTTCTTCCCAATGCCGGAGTATGACATAGACACCGATAATAAATCGGTGAGCGTGACTATTTACGGGATCTCAAGCAATGATGAATATACGGACTTATTGAAGAGCGATGCATCACTGAGTCTCATGGAATGCTTATGGTTGGATGCGGTTAGACGTCATAGGCCAATAACCAAAGAAGCAGCCAAGCATCTAAAGGAGCGTAAACTTATTGAGGGAAAAGCCCCGAGATTTAATATCGCCTTATCTGTTGCACAGAAAGCCCAACAGGTTGGTCATTATACCAAAGAGACCGGACTAAAAAAAGATGCAATTATTAAGTTGGTGCTTCAATTAGGACTGAATGCCGGTGCTGATGGTTTCCGCCGCTCTGACGCCTTCGAACTACTGGAACAAAGTCTACCAGTCCAAATGAATAGTTCCCAAAAACTTAACTATATTACTAATATGTTAAAGTCATTGCAAACTTCCGGATGGCTAACAAAAAATGAGAGTGGAAAAAGATGGCTGATAACCGACGCCGGTTTGGAACAACTTGAATAGGGACCTTTTTTACTCGTTTTCTACTCCTTTTTTACTCCTTTTTTACTCGTTTTTTGCCCCTGTCTTCGACCCGCGTGGTGGCCATGACTAGTCACGAAGCACCCGGATAACCGAATAGTGTATGCGGCGCGTTCACTATTCTCAGACAACGTAATATATTGGATATTAACCTATAAAGGGAGCCAAGAGATTTAGACTACGTGTAATATACGCGTATATTACGCGTAACTACGCGTAGTTTTACATGAGAGTAGTCAATTGGGCAGCTTCGATCAAGTTTTACTCCTTTTTTACTCGTTTTTTTACTCGTTTTTTTACTCGTTTTTTGCCCCTGTCGTTGACCCGTGTTGTGGTCGTTACGGTGACGGTACTACCGGATAATCGAATAGTGAACGCGGGGCGTTCACTATTCGGGGTTACTCGTCGGTGGATTTGTCGATTTCTTTGGAGTAGGTGTCGAAGACGTCGTTCATCTCTTTGTCTTCGCAGGAAGAGAACATCTTGGAGAGCTTGCCCCTGAGGGATTCCGTGCGGAATCGACCGTATGCGCGGGCTCCGCTGTCTTTGGACATGCGGGCCGACTCGGCAAAGGCCATGGCGCTGCGGGCTGTAGTGGCTGTCTCAATCATTGTGCCGGTCTTACCGCTGCTTCTGAACGGCACCGATATTCCGTTGGTCATTGCCGACACCTCCTTGTACCAGGGACGGCCGGCGATGGATACGGTGTCGATTTTGATTTTCATGTTGGCTGCCCGCTGAGCCTCTACCTTCCATGATATCTGGTTGCCAACGACATAGTCTCGGTAGGTGTAGCCAATTTCGTGAGGGTCGGCATCAGCTATCAACAGGATGGCCTTGGTGGAGTCCTCTCGCCAGGGGGATTCGTCGATAATCTTCTTGAGTACCAGTTCGTAGAACTCGTCGCCGTCGCCACCGCTGGTGTTTTTCGACTCCTTGACGAACTTGATGATGTCGTTTTCGTTGTCGGTGAGGGGCACACACTGGTACGCATCGCCGAAGGTCTCACGGTTGTCCATGTCGCAGTAGTCACCGAAGGCCACGATGCCAAGACGGAGATCCTCGTTATCCTTGAACAGGCGGGGAATCATGTCGGCCACCTGTCGGCGCACATCCTCGATGTACGCTGCCATCGAACCGGTGGTATCGAAGGCAATCACCATATCCAGTTTGCCCATCCCCTTGGGGGCAACCTTGTCCATATTCTCAGTTTTTTCAGCCTCGAAGCTGACATTCACGGTCGTTTTAGTCTCAGTAGTCATTTTGGTTTCCATATCCGTACAAATTTAGGTTAGCATCTTAATTTTTTAGGTTAACATCTTAATAGAGTATAAGTACCCCCGTTATATATCACACTAACGCAAAAATACTTTACAAAAAGTTCTTCGTAACGTTTTGCGATTCAGAAATATTTTGTAAATGTGCCACCGAATTGATGCGCATCGATTCATGACATTGTTAATAAGAGGCGTTATGCCCATCATCTTGTAGTAGAGAAGCGTCGGAAACTTACTCACGAAAGCAAGGGTTGGCTTAGCGGTCTCCACGTTATACGCGTGGAGCTGTTTTTCCACATCTGCTTTCAAAGGTAATCCGACCACCTTCTACTAAAGGCGTGGCATAACAGTCCACGCTTCTTTTTTTATAAAATGGTCTTTGGGGCTGTAGGACCACCTTAGATTACGTTAGTAAGATAATATGAGAAAATTTTTAATGATTCTTACAGTTTTAATCCCTCTTATCAGTTTTGCTGGGAGAGAAACATTAGATGACGGGAAGTCTTCGGCGTATTGGGATGACCGAACATCTACCATACAATATAATAGCTATAGGGTGGACGTAAAATTAACAAGTACGTATTCAAAAAATGTATGGGGTTCGGTAGAACTATTTTATGATGGTAAGAGTGCCGGTTCAAAAAATTTCATGATTCGAGCCGGAGAGAAGAAAGCCGATGTAGATTTTGATGGTCTTTCTAATAATGTTAGGTATGACATTGTTGTCACTCTAAATGGCAAGTAATTGCTAAATTTATGTTATAGTGGGTTAATGATAACCAAATAAAATCGAAATAGCGCATATTTTACCATAGAATTTATAAACATGAGGCGTAATGCTCATCATCTTGTAGTAGAGAAGCGTCGGAAACTTACTCAGAAAGCAAGATTTGGCATAGCGGACTCCACGATTGCGGGGCCTGTTTATTCCGAATGTCTATTCATACTTTTTCCACGTATTATATTATCAAGAAATGGCATTGCAGTCCACGCTTCTCTTATTATTTACCGGTCAACTGGACTGTATGACCAATCGAATCACAAATTAGTATGAAAAAGATTTTTTTAATCTGTACTCTCCTGGTTGGAGCTCCTGTTTGTTCCACACTCCCTGCCTTTGCAACTGAAACAACTGTTGCTGCAGCCGGTGAATTGCCCGATGATGCCCGATCAATTACCGTTTATAAGGTCGTTCAAGTGGGAGGCAATGCTTGGACAAATAGTCCCAAAAGTGCCTACTACAGTAGCTCGGAAAACTGCATCTATGTAAACGAGGGAAAACGTAAGAACCAGCCATATTCTGTTTCAGCGAATCGCGCCTACGGCCAAGAAAATGACGGGCGTGCTGAATATCGTTACACAGCAGGCGGTTATTATTTTAATCTTTGATAAAAAATAACCTTATGAAAAAGAAAGCCTTATTATTCCTGGCTTTTGCTCTCTGCTGTTCCTCTTTAATTAGTATTAGTGCGCAGTCACCGGAGGCAAAGAAAATAGTAAATACATTGCAAGGAGCCGGAGAGCCGTGCAGAACTCCTGATGGACGAAATGGCAGAATGTATCCACAAACGACAACTACAACAACCACAACTACCACTACAACAGGAACAAACCGTAACTCAGGCACAAGTTCTATGTCGGTTTCTAATGGAGTAAATGCAGGTTTAACAAATGCAGGAATCTCGGCCGGTTCAAGCCGTACAAATACCTCTGGTTCCACATCAAATAGTAGTAGTACAACTACAACGACCACAAAACAAAGTACAAGCGCTTGTGTACCTTACAAGTAACCGTACTATCTCTTTTTTTAGAATGAGGCTGTGTCAAAAAGCGCAGCCTCATTTTCTAAATGGGGCACAATGGGGTGTTCGCAGAAAGCCGACTGAGTTATAGCCCCGTATGCCGAGCCAAGGGCGAGGCGTGTGGGGAAAGATGTAAGCCACGCAGTAGGGACATGCCTTTGGCATGTCTTGGAAGTCAGTAACACCCAACGTGTTAGGACGACATGCCGAAGGCATGTCCCTACTGTTCACCTCCGAAAAATGTGCTACTGTACTACTGTCTTCGACCCGGGGTTTGTCGTCGTGACAGGTCACGACACTATGGGCGTTAGCGGCCGCCGGCGGTGGAGCGGTCGGTGGAGGCGTCGACGTCGACGAGTTTGTTGGCGGAGCGGTTGTGGCGTCCCCACTGGAGGTTGTAGCTGATGGTGATGTAGGGCATGCGCTCGATGCCGGCGCGCATGTGCTGCTCGTTGCTGTTGAGGGCGCTGATAGAGCGGCTGCCTTGGTCGTAGCGGCCGAAGGGTACAAGCATGCCGGCAGCGAATTGCCAGTCTTTGAGGCTGTAACTGAGTTCGATATTGCTGATGTCTTCGCCCCACGAGATTTTTTCGCCCCACAGGTCGCGCTGAGCGCGGACGTAGTTGACCGATAGGAGGAATCCGTAGTGGGCGAGCTGTAGCTCGACGTTGCCGCTCCATGCGTTGTTATAGTGTACGTAGCCGGTGCCGCGCATGCGCTCCATGCGGTACTGCAGGTAGCCGCTGACGGAGAGCCAGTCGCGGACTATCTCGACTTGGGGCGCCAGGAAGAACGACACGTTGCTCAAGCCGCGGCTGTTCTCGTAGGTGGTGACGAGGCGGTCACCCTGCCACATCATAAGTGGCGTGATGGCATTAGGTGACGTGAAGCCGCGCACACCGAACGAGCCGCTCACGCGAGGCAACGTGAAGCCGTAGCGGAAGGTGAGCATGTACGAGTTAGCTGTCTTGAGGTCGGGGTTGCCGACGCGCCACTGGAAGCCGTCGAGCTGTTGTGGCACGACGTTGGTTTCGGCCAGCGAGGGGGCAGATTGCCACGAGGTGAAGTTGAGGCGGAAGTTGTGGCGCTGATTCAGTGAATAGGTTATGGTGGCTTGAGGGCGGGGACTCCACGAGCGGCTGCCGCGGTCTGATTCCTCGAAGAGGTAGTCGGTGTACTGGGCTCCCATGCCGGCGGTGGCTGTCCACTTGCCGAATCGGCGGAAGTATTCGGCGAAGAAGTACACGCGGTCCTGGCGCTGGTGGAATATCTCACCGTCGAGGTTGTTATACTGCGAGCGGTTGCGATTGGCACGGTAGGAAGCTCCGGCTGTAAATCGGGCGTTGTCCCACTTCTTGATATAGTCGGCCTCAATGGCGTATGTCTGGTTGCGGTCGTGGATGTTGGTGCGGATGTCAGTAAGGGTGGCCGAGGCATCGGGCAGTCGCTCGATATAGTCGGAGTAGGTGGTGCCGCTGTACAGCGAGGCGCCGAAGTCAACCACCAGGCTCTGGCGGCGTGCAAACTTTTGCTCCCAGTACAGCGAAAGCGACGGGGTGCTTCCGTGGTCGCCTTGTATGTCGGTAAGTCGAATGTCGTCGGAGCCGTTGCTCAGCGACATGAGTCCTTCGTAATGCAGGCGCGAATTGAAATTGCGCTGCCACGACAGGTCGACAACAATGGTAGTCGTGTCGGGCTTCATGTAGCTGTATTCGGCGTAGGCTGTGCCCTGGCTGTTGCTCAGGTCGCCGCCGAGGGGGCGCTCGGTGCGCGTCAGCGATGTGCCGTCGGGAAAGGTGAAGGTCTCGGTGTAGTCACGATGGCCTGATATGCCGTTGGTCAGCTTGAAGTTGGCGCCCACCTCCCATTGCGAGTAACCGTTGTTAAGCTTGACGTCGGCAAAGTAGTTGCCGAATGCTGTATTAAGCGCCGGACGCGCCATTGCCATCAGCGCGCCGCCCGCATCTGGGTTGGTGACGATGACGTTGAGCACGTAGTTGGCGCCACCGTAGCGCAGGCCGGGGTTGTCGATCCACTCTACGCGCTTGATAGTTTCGGGGAGTACGGTACGCAGCTGCTCAATCGTAGCCTCGCGGCCATTGATGCGGATCTGTACCGATTGACCGGCGGCCTGGATGGTACCCAAGGCGTCGTTGACAGCGAGTGTGGGTATCATCAGGTTGTTGAGCAACTGGAGACCGTTGCGCGAGTTCTCGACGGCGCTCTTCGACGGTTGATAGACGTCCATGTCGGCTTTGCGTATCACCTTGGGCGCCTCGATGACGATTTCCTGAAGTTCGTGAACTTCGACCGAATCGGTTTCGGCCGATTGTGCGGCTACGCCAAACGCGCAACCAAGAACAGACATTGTGGCAACGATATATTTCATTTTTGTGGTTGTTTGCTTATTCACTAATAAGACGCAACCACCTCAAAATTGTGACATCAGCCCCTAAAAAAATTTTTTCACTATTGACCACACTTGCCGCAATCGCTGCAGCCATTGCATATCATCCGGCTGCCACAACGCATGCAACCCTCCCGGTAATGGGGTTTGTACAAGGAAGTTTCGTCTATTTCGAATCCTAAAGGGTCACGGAGCCGGAAGACAATAGGACGGCCCTGGTGGTTTACATTTGCCTTCAGCGCCATCTCGGTCTGAATCTTCTTATCGGGTATGTGGTAAGTACGGCCGTCCTTGACGAACCGTGTCCCGGTTTCGATAAAACAGAATCTTACGTCGTGACGCTTGCATTGCTCGGACAACGACCGTACCCAATCGAAATCACATGGGCGACATCCGCCGTAATTCTCACCGCCGGCTATCACCTGCTCGATACACCCTGATGCAAGGTATTTCTCTACATCAAGTCCACCTATCAGCGGGGCTGCCATAAAACCCTTATGGCGGAAAGGCAGCTCGAGTAGCAAGGGCAATCTTGCGTCGGCCATCTGCTGATTCTCGCACGACACGTTGAACCACACATTATCCCACCCGTCTCCCCAATCGGGAGGCAACGCTCCGGCGACGCGCTCGGGCCTCTTTGTCAACAGAAAAAACTTGACGTCGGGACGCTGACGGATGATATTCCACGCTTCCATACGCCAGGTGTCGGCCTCGGGCAGAAAGAAATCGGAGGTCATGCACACCCGTATCAACTCGCCGCTCTTAACCTTATATCCTCCCGACCGGCTGCGCCGCAACGGGTAGTCGAACAACTGCGTACGGTAGACGTCGGCACCGTGCTTGTCTCGTCGCTCGTCCAGAAAATACATATAACAGTTGCGGCAACCCTCGCTGATCTTGCGACACCCGTGCCACGGATTCCAAATGTCATGCATACGAGCAAAGATACAAATAATTTTTGAGGATTTGTTCCTTCGATGGTCGATTTTGGTATTTTGTTCCTTCGAAAGAACAAAAACCTCTTGGGGCTGAAAAGTGTTTGAGTGGTATGGACGCATTGACGATTGGAATATTACTGCCTTTTATCGGGACGACGCTCGGCGCCGCCTGCGTCTTCCTGATGAAAGAGAGCATAGCACCCCGACTCAAGAAGACCCTGACGGGGTTTGCCGCCGGCGTGATGGTGGCGGCGTCGGTATGGTCGCTGCTGATACCCTCGATGGATATGACGGGTGCCGAAGGGTTTGCGAGGATAGTACCGGCTCTCGTAGGATTCCCTATCGGTATATTGTTTCTGCTGTTCCTTGATGTCATCGTACCACATCAGCATATCGACAGCGCTCAAAGCGAGGGTCCGAAGTCGCACCTGTCGGGCACGACAAAATTAGTGCTGGCCATAACGCTGCACAACATCCCCGAAGGCATGGCCGTAGGAGCGACACTGGCCGGCGCGCTCGAACACAACTCGTACATATCCATGGCCGGTGCCATAGCTCTGTCGGTGGGTATTGCTATACAGAATTTCCCCGAGGGCGCCATCGTATCGATGCCGTTGCGGAGTGCCGGCAACTCGCGCAGCCGATCGTTCGCCATGGGCACCTTGAGTGGTGTCGTCGAGCCTGTCGGGGCAATACTGACTATCGTTATCGCCTCGGTTATCCTGCCCTTCTTGCCTTATCTGCTGGCTTTTGCTGCGGGTGCGATGATGTATGTCGTTGTTGAGGAACTCATTCCCGAAACCCAGGAAGGCGACCACTCCAATATGGGTACCATCGGGTTTGCCGTCGGATTCATGCTGATGATGTTACTCGACGTGGTGTTAGGTTAGTCAACGCGCTTGGCCGCCGGGCGCGTCAGGTACTTGCGGAGCAGCTGGGTCAGGTAGACCGTGAAAAGGGGGAACATTATCATGCCCATGCCCGAGAGAATGGCCGCCAGGACCTTACCCGTGGGCGTGAAGGGATTGACGGGCGCACCGATGGTGGTCATCTCGAGGCTGCACCACCAAAGCGAACTCCAGTAGGTAGGCACACCGGGGTTGACGGGCTGCTCGCGTGCAAAGAAGAGTATGCTGGCAAAGTACAGCACGAGCAACATTATGCTAAGATAGGATGCGAAGATACCCACAATCTTGTTGGTCGACACGTAACTCACCACGATAGCCATAGCCCACGCACCGCGAATCAGGGGTATGAAGCGGATATAGTACAACGCCTCGGGACCCGGGTCGATGCCGAACAGGTCGATAAGGTTGAGGTATGGTATCGAGATGAGGAAGAATCCGATATTATGCCAGGCGTAGCTGCGCCTGTCCTCGGCCAGCCATATCCCCAGAAAGTAGTCGATCATAAAGACGATACACACACACAGCTGAAAAGTCATGTACGCATGGTCGTTGAGGAAGGCAACATCGTTGAAAATCTCATACGAAATAAACACTATCAGCAACGCCGACAGTATCAATATGATGGTATGGAGGATGCGCAGAGTGTACTTGCGTTTTTCGGGAGACAGTTGAGGCAGACGCAGATGCATAGCTAATGTGAGAATAATTAACAGTTGTACGTGTTTCATTATAACAGCCCGTCCCCCCGTTTGGTTTGCCCCAACCTATTGGCCCGTAAGGCCGGAAGACAATTTTTAATGCCAAATGGCGTTATTAGCGGAATTTTCGTAATTTTGCACCATGAATACAAATAATACCGAACATAATAACAGTGTCGTTATCTATCAAACAAGTGATGGCGAAACAAGCATTGATGTAAAATTCAATAACGAGACTGTTTGGCTGTCGCAGGCTCAGATGGCAGATTTATTCCAAAAAGACAGATCTGTAATTTCTCGCCACATAAATAATATTTTCAAGGAGGGTGAACTTGAGGAATCCTTGGTGTGTGCAAAATTTGCAAATACCAAGGATTATGGACGTAGAAAAGGTTTTACGCAAAAAACTGAAACACTCCTTTACAATCTTGATGTGATTATATCTGTAGGTTATAGGGTAAAATCTAAACGTGGCACTCAATTCCGCATCTGGGCTAATAAGATTTTGAAGCAGTATCTGTTGCAAGGATATGCAATAAATGAGCGAATTGCCTCGCAGAAGTATGATGAGTTGAGTCAGTTGGTCAAGATCCTTGGACGGACTATACAGAATCAAGAAAAAATTACAGATGATAGTCGTTCGCTGCTCGAAGTGGTTGTAGATTACACCTACGCTCTTGATACCCTTGATAGGTACGATTATCAGGAATTGAAAATCGAAGAAACTACCGGTAAAGAATCGTTCCATGCAACCTACGAGAATGCTATGGAAGTCATTCACCAACTCCATGAGAAGTTTGGCGGAAGCACTCTCTTTGGTAATGAAAAGGATGACTCCTTCAAAAGTTCCATTGGTCAGATATATCAGACTTTTGGTGGAGTTGATCTGTATCCTTCGGTAGAGGAGAAAGCCGCAATGTTACTATATCTCGTAACGAAGAATCACTCTTTCAGCGATGGCAACAAACGTATTGCAGCTACTTTGTTCCTATGGTTTCTCAATGGCAATGGTATCCTCTACGATGAGACCGGATCGAAGCGTATTGCCGACAATACCCTTGTAGCTCTCACCTTGATGAATTGCCGAAAGTCGCACAGAAGAGAAAGATACGATGGTAAAAGTCGTTGTTAATCTTATTAATAAGAATAATTGATACTTAACTAATCCTGATATTATCCATGTGGTTTTTAGATACTTTTAGGCATAACCCGGCATTGGCCGTGTTTCTGACCATAGGTCTCGGTTTTCTGATCGGTCGCATCAAATTCAAGGGCTTCTCGCTCGGCACTGTGACTTCGGTGCTTATCGTTGGCGTCCTTGTGGGCCAGATGAACATAGATGTCGGCGGTCCGCTCAAGACGTTCTCGTTCATGCTCTTCCTGTTCTGCATCGGTTACAGCGTCGGTCCGCAGTTCTTCAAGTCAATGAAGGGCGACGGCCTCCGGCAGGTGCTCTTCGCGGTGGTGATGTGCGTGATGATTCTTGCGCTGTCATGGGTTGTGGCTTTATGGCTTGGCCTTGATGCCGGTCAGGCAGCGGGCATGATGGCCGGCGCATCGACGGCATCGCCCGTGGTCGGCGCTGCCGAGGACACCGTGGCCGGACTGGCCGAAACACCGGAGCGAATCAAGGCCATGGTTGAGTCCATACCCGTTTGTTATGCAATGACATACGTATTCGGTACCCTTTGTGCCGTGTGGCTTATCGGCTATATCGGCCCTTGGATGATGGGCGGTCTGGACAAGGTGAAGCGCATGACCCACGACTACGAAAACAGCTTATCGCAAGGCGCAGCCTCGGACGACCCGGCGTTCTTCGACGCATGCCGTCCCGTGGCCTTCAGGGCATTCCGCGTCAACGGACAGTGGATGGACACTCCACGCACCGTCGAGGAGATACAGGCACGTTTCGAGGAGTCGGGGCGTCGACTTTTGATCGAGCGAATCAAGACAGCTGACGGCTCGGTCACCGATGCCACGAAGGATTCTACGGTGCATCCCGGCGACATCATTGTGGTGTCCGGCCGACGGGAATTCATTGTCGGCGACAACGCATGGCTGGGCGAGGAGGTTGCCGGCATAGGCATCCTGACATTCCCCGTTGAGGACGTCGAGGTCACCGTGAGCAAAGCTCATACCGGCGTCACCGTACCCGAACTTGTGGACAACGACTTCATGTATGGCGTCGAGATAAAGCGAATCCGTCGCGACGGTCGCATCGTCGTTCCCGCTAAGGATGTGAAGATCAAGGCCGGCGACGTTCTCGAACTCGTAGGTCGCAAGAAATATGTCGAGACAGCTTCGGCTCAACTTGGCTACGCCGACAAACCCACCTTGGCCACGGACTTCGTCTTCGTAGGACTCGGTGTGCTCCTCGGGGGACTGTTGGGATGTCTGGCCGTGAAGTTAGGCAACGTTTCGGTAAGTCTTGGTACGAGTGGCGGCGCCCTTGTCATGGGTCTCATCTTAGGGTGGTTGCGCTCCAAACGCCCCGTCTACGGAGCTATCCCCAAGGCCTCCCTGTGGGTGTTCAACAACTTAGGCCTTAACCTGTATATCGCCGTTATCGGTATAGCTTCCGGCCCATCATTCGTGGACTCCTTCATGGCCGTTGGCCCCAAGATTTTCGTAGGCGGCCTTATCGTGACCATCATACCACTGTTTATCGGACTGTGGCTGAGCTACAAGGTGTTCAAGTTCCACCCCGCCATTGCCCTCGGCTGCTGCGCCGGTGCCCGCAAAACCACCGCCGGCCTGGGCGCCATCCAGGAACGCCTGGGCAGCACCGTCCCCGCCATCGGCTACACCATCACCTACGCCGTCTCCAACACCGTCCTCATCATCTTCGGCATCGTCCTTGTCCTCCTCCTCGGCTAACGATGACAATATTTTCCGGGGGGAATTCACAAAAATAGTTAAGGGGAGGGTGGTTTGTAGGGGAAAGTGTTGGGTATGTTTCAAAAAGTGCGTAAATTCGCATTCATGTTTTTACGAGCTGATCAATATTGATCCGAAAATATGTCCTGTAAGCGATGATTTCTGTCCGCGACATACATAAGAGCTACAACACGGTCGAGGTGCTTCGCGGCATCTCGTTTGATGTCGAGAACGGCAAGATTACCACTATCGTGGGACCGAGCGGCGCCGGCAAGACGACGTTGCTGCAGATCATGGCAAGCCTCGAGCGAGCCGACCGCGGCATCGTGGCCTACGACGGACTGGACATTACGGTGATGCGCGACAAGGAGTTGTCGCGGTTCCGCAACGCCAATATCGGTCTGGTGTTCCAGCAGCACAGGTTGCTGCCGGAGTTCTCGATTCTGGAGAACGTGATGATGCCCGCTCTGATAGGAGGAGCGTCGAAGCGCGCTGCCGCCAACGATGCACGCAGATGGCTGACGCGTCTGGGCCTGGAGCATCGACTTGATCACCGTCCCGCTCAGCTGTCGGGTGGTGAATGCCAGCGGGCATCGGTGGCCAGGGCTATGATCAACAACCCCGGTATCATCCTGGCCGACGAGCCTTCGGGCAGCCTCGATTCGGACAACCGTCGACGACTGCACGACATATTCTTCGACCTGCGCGACGAGCTTGGCACGACGTTTGCTATCGTGACTCACGACGAGTCGCTGGCAGCCGACTCGGACACGGTGATACGGATGCGCGACGGCCTGGTCGAATCAATCAGTAATAAGTCCCATCAGTTCAACAACATAAATGATATAACTGGATAATAATTCTCTTCTACAATAATCAAAAAACCAATTAATGACAATGACTAAACTTATGCGTTCCTGGCTGCCGGCAGTGCTGGCGATAATGTTTGCAGGTATTTTCGCAACTTCGTGTAACAGCAAAAACAGCGGTCCTCAGATTGAAGACGACACTCTTTTTGACATCGCTACTCTCGTGGCAACCAACGACAACGGCACTACCGTAACGCTGCGCAAGGATGGCGACTCGCCATTGGCTACTCTGACGTTTGCCAACGTGAAGATTGACACCGACAAGGTTGCCGTGGGTCAGCGTTTCTGGATTGCCTACCGCACTGCCACCGGTATACCCTACCAGAGCGGCCCCGCTCAGCTCATCGCCTACATGGCTATCTATAACAGCACCATCATCGAGGGCACCAAGGAGTCGACTCAGTCGTGGGCTACCATGCAGCAGGATGTGCTGTCGATGTGGCGCACCGGCAACTGGATCAACGTGCAGGCTCTGTGCACATACAGTGCCGACCGTCCCAACAAGTACGATCTCGTGGTCGACAAAACCACTCTCGGCAACGACTACCCCGAAGCCTACCTCCTCTACGAAGCCAACACCGCTCCCGGCGCCAACACCCAGCAGTTCTTTGCCTCATTCAACATCAGCTCGGTTTGGAGTCTGCAGAACGTCAAGGGTCTGCGTATCACGATGTTCTCGTCGGGTGGCAAGCGTACCCTGACATTCAGCAAGGACCTTACCGAACCCATCCGTCCCAACGAATAATCCCATACAACACCTAAAATATTAAATACCAATACAATGGAACAGAAACAACAGAAACAAGAAATAAAGATCGAAATGACCCCCGAAGTAGCTTCGGGCAACTACTGCAACCTGGCTGTCATCGCTCACAGCAGCAACGAGTTCTTCCTCGACTTCATCGCCATGACTCCCAACGCCCAGTCGGCCAAAGTGCAGACCCGCGTTATCATGACCCCCGAGAACGCCAAGAACCTGCTGTTCGCCCTGCGCGACAACCTGGCCAAGTACGAACAGACCTTCGGCGAAATCGAGCGTAAAACACCCGTCAACAATCCCGAAGGCTTCAAGGCCTGATTTTTCGACCACGATTCAAGACAACAACCCCCGGCACGGGGATGCATCGACGCATCCCCGCGTTCGGGGACTTTCATCTTAATTGTTTCTTTCATCACAACACCATAACACCGTAACGTCATGAAGCCCAACAATCTGACGATATATAATTCAATGTCGCGCAACAAGGAGATATTCACACCCCTGCACCCGCCGATGGTGGGTCTGTACGTGTGTGGTCCTACCGTCTACGGCGACGGCCACTTGGGTCACGCCCGTCCCGCCATAACATTCGACATCCTGGTGCGCTACCTCAACCATCTGGGCTACAAGGTACGTTACGTGCGTAACATCACCGACGTCGGTCATCTGGAGCACGATGCCGACGAAGGCGAAGACAAGATTGCCAAGAAGGCCCGCCTCGAGCAGCTCGAGCCCATGGAGGTGGTGCAGTACTACTCCAACCGCTACCACAAGGCCATGGAGGCTC
>CAZNGJ010000042.1:0-19216 GCA_964572615.1 uncultured Bacteroides sp. | reverse complement strand
ACTCCTTGACAAAGGCATAGGCACCCTCGCCTACAAGAGCGCATGGAACCTCTTTGACCAGATCATCGTGTCAGGCAACCTCTGCGAAGCCGGCCCCATGGAGAACGACAAGTCCAAATGGCACTTCTGGCGCGCCCAAGTATGGAACCTCGACTTCCTCAAAGACACCGAAGGCTCCCGCCAGGGCTACCCCCTGCGCACCTACGCCTCCGGCAGCTACCTCCACGGCTACAGCGACCACTTCCCCACCGAAATCTTCCTCCGCCGCACCGTCACCCGCTAACCTGGCCGCAACTACGAGTTACAAACTACAAAATACGAAGTGCCCGTCCAACCGCAAAACGATGCGATGGACGGGCATTTCGTTCTTACACCTCAAGCGAATCTTTGTTAAGTAAGAAGTCGTAAACGTTCATCGTTATGATACCTTCTTCACTACGTATTAGCGGCGTATTGTAACCTACTACGACAATCTTCTTGAAGGAGTCGTTAACATTACGCAACGATTTTTCTTCCTGCATTATCTTCGCTTCGCTATCCATACGCCATGCCGACTGAATATAATAACGTTTATTGCCAAGATTGCATACAAAATCAATCTCATACTGCCGACGCACTTGCCGATCTTCTTCTCTTACCACCACAGGTACTACGCCAACATCTACGTTGTATCCTCGGACTCGCAATTCATTATAAATAATATTCTCCATGACATGGCCCATGTCTTTCTGACGGAAATTGAGACGGGCGTTGCGCAGCCCGGGATCTGCAAAATAATACTTACTCGGTGTATCAATATACTTCTTCCCTCGCACATCATACCGCATCGCCTTATCAACAAGAAATGAATCACAAATGTACTCCAGATACTTCTTGATTGTTACAGCCGATAGATCGCTCTTCATTTCAGTTGCGAAGGTGTTCGAAAGAATACGCGGGTTAGTAAGGCTTCCGACCGAAGACGACAATATGTCCAACAAGGCATCCAACTCAGCTTCATACTTAATGGCATATCGTTGGCGTATATCTCTTATATATGTTTCTTCATAAATACCCTTGAGGAATTGCACTTTTTCTTCGATCGTTTCCATACCAACCGTTTGAGGGAGGCCCCCATAGAGCAAATAGTCATTGAAGGCATTTTCTTTGTCGCCTCCGACCGCCGAATAGTATTCGGCAAATGACAGTGGATATATACGAATTTCGTCCCCTCGCCCCCGGAATGTCGTAATAACATCCTTGGACAGGAATTTTGCATTACTCCCCGTCACAAAAACTTCGACATTCTCCATCTTCAAATAACTATTGAGAACGTCTTCAAACTCTTCCACCAATTGTATTTCGTCAATTAGGACATAGTGCATCTCTGCATCTTGAATCTGCGTATCAATATGGAGGAGCAATGCATCCGGATCTCGTAATTCCTTATTACGACGATCTTCCAGGTCAACCTTTATTATATGACGGTCATCGACTCCATGATCACGAAGCCATTCATCAAACAAATTAAACAACAAATACGATTTTCCGCTTCGGCGAACTCCTGTAACAATTTTTATTCGGCCGTTATGCCTTCGCGAAATTATCTTATTAAGGTATAAATCTCGTTTTATCTTCATAATATTCCTACTTTACATTTTTGTCACATGTGACACTTTTGTAAAGTACAAAATTATAAAATATTTTCTTAACTTCCAAAATTCCCTTTATTACGCTTATCTACACATGGTTACAATTTACACCCTCCCTCATATATCAACTTTACATTTTTGTCACATGTGACACTTTTGTAAAGTTGGGTGAGAATTTGATTCACTGAAGGGTTGGTGCAGTGGCCGGGGCATGGGGGGAGCGGATGCGGCGGGAGGCAGGGAGGAGGTTGTTGGCGCGGGTGCCGATGTTTTTGGCCCAACCGAGGCGGTTGCCGTCGTGGGTGATGAGGGCGTAACCGCGCGGGGTATCGTCGGACAGGCGGATAGCTTCGCCGCGCAGATATGCAATGGCCGTCGGGTAATCGACCTCGGCCGATGGAAAAGCATCTTCGCGCAAATCGACTGATGTCGCAAGGGCATGCGCCGGCATCAGGTCACGCCCCTTGGGGGTAGCTACATCAAGCCCGGGAACGATAATGTTTGCTTTGGCCATAAGATGATTGACAAGCGGTGCCCACTGACGCGCCACTGCAAAGACATCGCCGCGTTTATCAGCCACACCTACATAATCACCATTAGCCCAAGGAGGTAGCACAACCGGCTTTTTCGGCATAGTGAGGCGAGGCGACTCGCTCGAAGAAGCATCTTCAGGCTTGCGGAAAACGGCAATAAACTGTCCCTCGCCGTCAACACGACCCGGCGCGAAACGCGCAGCAGGTATTTCGGCATCAAACCCCGGCAGAACACCCGGAAAATCGGTCAAACCGATGTCAACCGGCAGAGCACCAAGCTCGTCCCGAATCCATCGCGCATTGTCCTCATTCTCAACGGTGTTGAACGTGCATGTCGAGTAGATAAACCACCCTCCGGGTCGCAACGTGGCCCAGACTGATGCCACTATACGACGCTGTAATTCGGCACATTGCTGTACAAGCGTCTCCGACCACTGGCTAACTGCCGTGTCGTTCTTGCGCATCATGCCCTCGCCCGAACACGGCACATCAGCAGCCACAATATCGAACACCTCGCCTACCGCTTCGAGACGACACGCATCGCCGCGACTGACAGCATAATTACCTACGCCCCAGCGTTGTAGATTCTCAATAAGTGCAGTTACACGGTCAGCTTCGAACTCATTGGCGAGCACGAACGACCCCAGGGGCAGCGACGCCAAGGCAGCAGTAGTCTTGCCACCGGGGGCAGCACACGAGTCGAGATAGCTGACGGGGGTACCGTCGCCACGTTCCACTATACGTCGTACAGCCTCGCCAAGTATCATCGACGACGGATCTTGAACATAAAACCGCCCGTCGTAGAGTCCCGGATGGAAAGTAAACTTCGGTCGCTCGGTCAGATACCGCCCAAGCGGTTCCCAGGCCACAGCGCGTTCGCCAACAGTCACACTTAACGGTTTGAATGGGTTGAGTCGAATTGCCACGGGCGATTCCGTAGTCGCCATCGCCTCGGCCACACCCTCATAACCGGGCATTGCATCGAGCATTTCGAGAAACGCTTTCGGATAGTCAATCATTTGGGACTCAGCGTTATTAACGGTATCAGCATCTCCTCCATCGATATTCCGCCATGCTGGAACGTGTCGGTATAATACTGCACATAGTAGTTATAATTGTTCGGATAGGCGAAAAAGTCCGGTCCGTAAGCAAAAATATACGCCGACGACACATTGGGCGACGGCAACCCGTAAGCCTCGGGCTGCTTGATTTCGAAAACCTGTCGGTTGTTGTAGCCCAAGTTCTTGCCAACCTTGTAGCGCAGGTTGGTATTGGTATTTTTGTCGCCGACAACCTTAATCGGATTCGACACACGGATAGTGCCATGGTCGGTGGTTAGCACCATGCGCGCACCCGAAGCGGCGATACGGCGGAACAGTTCGCCCGTCGCCGAGTGGCGGAACCAGGACTCCGTAATATCACGATAGGCGGCATTCGACGATGCCAGCTCGCGAATCATCTTGCTCTCCGTACGTGCGTGACTGAGCATGTCGATAAAGTTTATCACAATGACATTCAAGTCGTTGGCAAGCAGATTTGGAAAATCGCGTAGCAATTTCTCGCCACCGACCGAGTCATTGATTTTGTTGTACGAAAAACGCCACTTGCGACGGTAACGCGACAGCAGGGTATCAATCAACGGGCTCTCGTTGAGGTTCTTACCCTCCTCCGAATCCTCGTCGACCCAAAGGTCAGGAAACATCTTGGCGATGGCGTTTGGCATCAAGCCGGAGAAGATAGCGTTGCGGGCGTACTGAGTGGCCGTCGGCAGTATGGATGTGTACAGTCGTTCCTCGATATTAAAATGCTCGGCTACAAGGGGTTGAATGGTGCGCCATTGGTCGAGGCGGAAATTATCAATGAGCACAAAGAATGTCTTGTGACCGTCTGCCAACAGGGGAAAAACCGTGTCGACGAATATGCGCGGTGACATCAGAGGCGTGTCAGGGTCGGCCTCATCGCGCGGTAAGGCATTGTTTTCCAACCAATAACGATAGTTGCGGCGCACAAACTTAGCGAATGCTTGATTTGCCTCGTTGTGTTGCATCTCGAGCAACTGGTCCATATTGGTATCCGTTCCGGACAGGCGCAAATCCCAGTAAACCAGCTTACTATAGAGCTTGTACCAATCATCGGGCGTCTCGGCATCGTTGATTTCGGTACTCAGGTTGGGAAATTCGCGACGGTAGGTATCCGTTGCCTGACGCGAAACGAGTTCGTCGGAGTGCAAGTGCTTCTTGAGCGCAATGAGTATCTGGTTGGGATTGACCGGCTTGATCAGATAATCAGCAATATTACTACCAACAGCCTGATTCATAATATTTTCCTCCTCGCTCTTGGTAATCATTATGACGGGAATATGCGGCGCAACAAGTTTGATGCGCTGCAACGTTTCGAGGCCTGTGATACCGGGCATGTTCTCGTCAAGAATAATAAGGTCAAAGGGTGTCCTCTCGACCAGGTCAAGCGCATCGCGGCCATTGTTGGCTGTAGTGACATGATAGCCCTTCTTTTCGAGGAAAAGGATATGAGGCTTGAGCAGGTCGATTTCGTCGTCGGTCCAGAGTATGTTGAATTGCTGCATGGTACGTGGTTATCAGGGTTATGAGGTCGGAGAAAGTCAGTCGAACAGCGGATCGTCGCCCTCGCTGCCCGGGTCGTAGACAGGCTGCTTGGGGGCCTGCGGCTGAGGCTTGGGTGCCTGCGGTTGAGGCTTGGACTGCGCCGGTTTGGCGGGCGCTGTCGGATTGGCGGGTACTGTTGGCTTCGCAGGAGCAGTTTTTGCCGGTTCCGGCTGAACAGGCTCCAGCTTTGCCGGTTGGGGGTCCTCGGGTTGCGGAGCCTTCTCCGGAGCCTCCGGCGCGGGCGTTGCCGGGGTAGACTCCTTGGTTGCCTCGGCCTCTTCTTCTGCCTCGACGTCGCGCAATTCCTCAATTTCCTCGTACGGCAGCAGGTCGGCCTGAGCATCACGGAAATTCTGCTCGTCGAGGAAGCGGAAGTATGTATCGAGCGAGGCTCCGCTACGTAACAGAGCGTCGAAGTTGGCCACGCTGATCACCACCGGTCGCACGCCGAGTGGTAGCGTAAACGTCGACGACTGCGACATAACACGACGATAGTGGTTGAGTTCGTTGAGGTTGTCGAAGGTCTTGACGGCAATCATACCGAGGCGTCCGAAGTTCATAAGCTCCAAGTCGAAATCCTTAACTACAAACGAGTTGAAGTTGTGACGGGCTATCTCGTAGAGCAGTTTGTTACGGTCCACTTTGTCGGTGGGGAACACGAATACCAACAGCTGCGGATCGTTGTCGTTGAGCGTGAACTCGACCTGAGCGTCAGTGCCGGCAGCGGTCGAATCGTTCGACAACGCGATGTCCCATAGCATGCCACGCATATTGGAACCCGATTCGCCTGCATGAAGTTCGCGACCCTTGGCCATACCCTTAAGCCACTCCGACGCTATCGGGGTGATGTCTGTATCGGGGTATCGCTCAAGCAATTCGCGCAGAGTGGCGTTGAATTCCTCGGGACGTTGTTCGGTGGCGTATGCCAACGCGTGCAGGAACATGAACTTGGGCATCAGAGGCGACAGCGGGTAGCGCTCGGTCACGTCCTTGTATGCCGCATGAACACGGCTGTTGTCGTTGTCCAGATATGCCTGATATGCATCTTCATAGAGGCCGTTCTGTACGGCATCCATGCTCTTCAGGTTCTCCATGTAATTGGGATCGCGCATAGCCACCCCGTAGTTCGAATCGGCAAAGTCGCTCAATATCAAGTTGCGCCAGCGGTCGGCCTCGGCACGGTTGCCTGTTCGCTCGGCCATGAGATACATGTTGTAATATACCTCCAGGCGATATGTATTGTCGGGGTAATCGGTGAGCAGGCGGTCGAACTCGGCACGCGACGCCGGGAAGTCCTCGAGTCGATCCTTAAGGATGACACCCATGTTATAGAGACCGTCCTGAATAATCTCGTGAGCGGTGGCTTTCAGCTCGTCCGTCATGGGTATCTGCTTCAGGTAGTACTCGCGGTAATGCGGGTCTTCGGAGCGCATCTTGGTCTCGGCGTCCTGAGGTTCGCCCGTGGGGTCGCCACCCTCCGCACTGTCGGCAGTGCCCTCTCCGTTCTCGTCCGACTCGGCTGCATCACCGAAATCGAGAGTGTTGAAGGTCGCTTTGTTGCGTCGGCGCCAGTCATCCTCAAGCTTTCGAGAGCCCCAACGGCGCTGGAATTCGGTCTTACCGGCATTACGGGTAGCCGTGTTATAGAAATACCACGAACCGTCGCTGTTGAGCACGAACGAGTTAGCCTGGGCTGCATTGCCACCCTGCAGACCGGTGCCCTGAGCCGCCTGATTGGCCAGATACTCCTCGCGACGAGCCTCCTCGGCCTCCTCCTTCTCCTTTTTCTTGAGGTCCTCGATTATCTTGTCGATCACCTTAAGACGCTGGTCCTCAGGCATAGCCGCCAGTCGCAGCAGCGAGTCTTGAAGGTTGACGTTCTGGCTGTATAGCGCCAGTTCGTCGAGCACGTCGCTGCGCAGACGCAATTTGGCTATATCGGGGTAGTCGTCAGGCAGTTGGGGCACACCTTCCGAGTAGTTGGGCTGCGCCTTTTCGTAGTTGCGTTGGTCGTAGTACAGGTTGCCGAGGGCGGTCTGCACGATGGCCTTGTCGATACCTCCGCGGGTCGACTTCTCCACCGCTGTCTCGTAGTTCGATATTGCATTAGCCGTGTCCTGACGCGACAGGTATAGGTTGCCGATCGCGTAGTACACCTGATCCAGGTACTCCTTGTTGCGGTCATAGCGTGCCATGCGGCGCAAGGCCTTCACCTCCGGCTCGATATCGGTGCCTGAGAACACCTCGCTCTGTTTGATTCGGGCGTTAAACTTGGTGCGATATGTAGCGTTGCCGGCTCCCGAGACCTTGTCGAAAGCCTTGTAGGCATCCTCATTTCGGCCCAACGATGTGTACAGCTGACCCAACAGGAACCACAGGCGTGTCTTTTGCGCACCGGATGCGTTCTTGATGGCCTCCTGCAGGTACGGCACAGCCTTCTCGTAGTCGTTGCCATGGATATACAGCTCGGCAAAGTCCAAGTTATACAGATAGTTGAGAGTCGACGAGGTCAATTCGTCAGGCTTGATACGTGTTATGATGTTCTCGGCCTCGAAGTCCCAACCCATGGCCAGGTAGCTGCGGGCTTGCCACAGGCGAGCCTCGGTCACCGTAGCGGGCAACCAGTTGAAACGCCGTGATGTGTAGAAGAATGTCGAGGCCGCGCCGAGGAAGTCGCCGTTCATGTACTGGCCACGACCCATCATCATCCACGCGTTGTGCAGGAAGGGGTTGTACTCTTCGCGCTTCATCCACGCCTTGTACTCGGGGTCGCTCGCTTTGCCACGCTTCTTGGCCGGCTTCTTGGTGATGGATCGCAACTGAATGGCTTTCTGCGCCTTCTCGATGCTGCGGTTGAAGTCGCCCGAAGGTTGCGGCAACTTCTCGTTGGCGCGCGCCTCGGCCGGATGCATCAGCAGACGCGCCGTATAGTCGTCCTCGTATCCGCGCTCCATCTGCTCGAGCGTCTCGTCGTAGTGCTTGTCGCCGTTATAGTATATGTTATAACGGGTTATAAAAGCCGTGTACTGACGCGCCGCCGCCGTATTCTTCTTGCGGGCATTGCACGACGACAGCCCCACGACGCCAATCAGCGCCACGAGCACCATCATCAGTATATTTACCGGGCCCCTTCGGCCCGAGCAACGTGCAGTCAACTTCAGCATATCTCTTGCGCACCTCGCAACACCGAGGCACATTATATTATATAACGCACCCTTCCCCCTTTTATTGCTACTTATAATACACTTCTAAATCATGCCCGAATTGAAGTTGTCAAAATATATCTTTCGCTGTCTTGCCAATTCGGCAATTTCCTGATACAAGAACCAACTCGAAAAATCAAAATGGGGCTTATTGGACGTCAACCCATGATGCGCATCCAGATGCAATCGAGTGCGATAGTACGACACCAAATCTCCATCAGCATGATCATCAGCAGCAAACAGATACAAATACTTGCAGCCAACTAAGTTCTGCATCTCTTCTAATTTTTGTATCACAAATCGCCAGAAAAGCGCGACTCCGACCTTTCCGGGAAGTCCGGTTTCATCCCAAACCTGTTTACTTTTTGAGGTTATCCCAAAAAATTTTAGCTCCACTCCCGGGAACACCTCTGAAACCCTCGATATCTCCGATTCCGGTTCGTTCTTCAGATCCTCAATTAAGTCGGATTTCTTTTTTCCTAAATGCACGATATCATCCGGTGTCAAACCTGACTTTCTGAATTTCGCTATGAGTTCATCCAGTTTGGCTACCTCCGCCTCGTTCCTTACCCAATCCGGTCGGTTAACCCTTTGGTATAATTCCCAAAACTCTTTTGTCAACTCAAGGTTTTCATAATCAAGGTTTTCGAAGAGTTCTCCGCATCTTAACGAAAAGAATAATAGAGCCCTGTCTTTTGAATCCACAACTACGTATGAAGCCAAATCATTAGTCGCATCGTCGTTCACATGCTTCTTATGCCGAAACAGATCCACGATGCGCGACTTCTCAACGCCTCGGACTATGGGGCCTTTCATTGATGACAATATACTGCTTCCTGCATCTTTAATTCTGAGACACCTGAAAGAGTTAAGAATTTCTTCTTGATGAGCCGAAATTTTCACTGTCGTCTACTGCTTGATTTCTTCAAACATAAAACGTCTGAATCGCATTCGTTCAGCATCTTCCTTGATATGTGCCAAGGGAATAACCTTTGACCCCTTCTCGAAATCGTTCAACCCCACTCTGGCACGCCTCCAAGAGGTTTCGTCGTGAGACAAGGTGCTAAGACTCCAGGAGCTGCGCGAAGCGTACCTCTTGAATACTTCATCAAAAACCGGCTTAAACTTCTCCAATTCAGCATCTTCTAAAGTCTGATTGAAATTTTTGCACTTGTAATTTTCGCGAATTTCAACAAGCACCGGTCCATACCTCCAAGCCTGAAAATCAGCATCAAACATGGGCTCACGCAATAAGATTAATGACTCCCTTTGTGCAAAGTAAAGGAGCTTATGCAATTTCATCTCATCTATTTGAGTATCGTATTCTTCATTATACCTATGATAGATATACGACGCTGCTTGCATTACATTAATCATTTCTTGGTCAGGCTATAGGCGATTGTTTTAGCAAAGTTAATGAATATTATTTAGTTAAGCCGACTTTTCGCTTCGTCCGGCTCTGACTTTAAGTATTTTTAACGGGTGGTTACGAGCCGAGGGGGGCAAAGTTGCTCAGGGGGTTGGAGGGGGAGGCGGCGTTCATAAGGTCGCGGGAGAAGCTGAACGAGGCTGCGTCGGTGTCGGTCACTACCGAGAGTAGTGCGGGACCGTCGGCCTTGAGCCAGCGCGTCATGGCAGCCTCGAGGTGAGCCGGGTCGTCGACGGTCTCGGCTTGCAGACCGATGGTGCGGGCGACAGCGCCAAAGTCGGGATTGACAAGGTCGGTTTCGTTGGGTTTGAGTCCTGCCAATTCCATTTCCCACTTGACGAAAGCAAGCGCGCGATTGTCGGCAACGAGCAGTTTTACAGGCAGTTTGTACTGCGCTATGGTCAGCAGTTCGCCGAACAGCATGGACAGTCCGCCGTCACCGCAGATGGCGATTACCTGACGGTCGGGACAAGCGAACTTAGCTCCGATAGCCATTGGCATCGCATTGGCCATCGAGCCGTGGGTGAATGAGCCAATCATCGAGCGACCCTTGGCCGGCGTCAGGTAGTGCGACGTCCACACATTGTTCATACCTGTATCCACAGTAAAGATTGCATCGTCATCAGCCAGGCTGTCAAGCAGATGGAGCATATATTCAGGCCGCACGGCGCCTTTCGAACCCGGCTTCTTCACCGGAATATCAAATTTGGCCTTGATGTCGGCATAGTCAGCCAAAGCCTTGTCGAGGAACGTGCGATCGGTCTTAGCCTCAACCTTTGGCAGCAATGCACTCATGAACAGCCCGGCATCAGCACGGACAGCTACATCGACCTTGGTCTTACGGCCCAGGCGCTCGGCGCGCACATCGACCTGAATAATCTTGCGATCGGTCGGGAAGAAATTGGGATAAGGGAAGTTCATGCCCATGATGAGTATAACATCGGCATCCTGAATGGCATCAACGGCCGACCACATACCTAAGTAGCCCATGTGACCGACATAGTTCTTGGCACCGGCCGTCAGTTCGAGCTGACTCTTGTAGGTCGTCGCAAGCGGCGCATTGAGTTTTTCGGACAATTCGCGCAGCAACGGAGCAGCATCTTTACAACCGGAGCCGGCAAAAATAGCTATGTTCTTGGCACCGTTTATGAGCGAGGCGGCTGCCTCCACCTTATCCTCGGCCGGTTCGGGCAGTCGCTCGGTGTAGAGCACGTCGGTGGCCGCGTAAGAGTCTACTGCCTGTTGACCGATTACGTCGGCTGGCAAACCCACAACGCCGACACCACCACGACCCACGGCCTCCTGCATGGCTGCTTGCAGAATATGCGGAACCTGTGTCGGTGTGACAGCCATCTCGTTGTAAACCGTGCAGTTGGAGAACAGCAGAGTTGGATTTGTCTCCTGGAAATATTCGGTGCCGAACATCGCCGACGCACACGTCGAAGCGATAGCGAGCACAGGCGCGTTCGACCGCTGAGCGTCATACAGACCGTTGATAAGATGGACATGCCCGGGGCCACTGCTGCCGGCACAAGCCGCTATACGACCCGTAAGCTGCGCCTCGGCACTGGCCGCAAACGCCGCCGACTCCTCGTGACGCATGTGGACAAACTTGATACGTCCATCCTTGTCAATTGCGTCCGTCAGGTCGTTAAGGCTATCGCCCGTTATTGCATAAAGGTGTTTTATGCCCGAATCGGCCATCATATCGACCACTTGGTCGGCCACTTTCGGTTGTGTGTTTTTCGTTGTTTCCATAATATTTGAGTTTTACTGTTGGAAAAACGCCGTCTGCTGTAATAATGTTCGGGACGCTATCAACTTTTTACAAAGGTATCGGGTTATAATATATGTAGAGCTGCCGCCCGGAGGCGTCGGCCTTACCGTTCATCACATACTACATGTAAAAACCGAAATTATTCGTTTCAACCTATTTATATGAAAACCAAGTTATTGAAGGCTTGCGTGGCCGTTGCCGCCATTGCCACCTGCGGTTCAGCCTACGCTGCCGACGGGGTGGTTACGCTCGACTCGTGCCGTGCCATGGCCCTTATCAACAACAAAGACCTGATGATGAGCCGTCAGCGCATCAAGACCGCTCAGTATCAGAAGAAGGAGGCTTTTGCTGCGTACCTGCCCGCACTCGACTTCTCGGGCGCATATATGTACAACCAGAAAGACATTGCCATCCTCGGGTCCGACGCACTCCTGCCGGTCAAGACTTTCGATCCTCTTAAAGGCTCGTATGAGTTCAGTCTGGCCAAGAACCCCATGACAGGCGAACCCATCAAGGGTCCCGACGGCCAGTATGTGCCCGAGCAGGTTGCCCTGCTGCCCAAGGAGTCGCTGACCTACGACATCCACAACGTATTCTTCGGCGCCGTCACCCTCACCCAACCTATATATATGGGAGGTAAGATCGTGGCCATGAACAAGATAACCGGATATGCCGAAGAACTCGCCAAGGCTCTCCATAACGGCGAAGCCGAGAACGTAGTCTATGCCGTCGACGCCGCCTACTGGCAGGTGGTGTCGCTCAAAGCCAAGCGCGACCTGGCCGTAAGTTACGTCAATCTGCTCGATTCGCTGGCCGGCAACGTCCACAAGATGGTCGAAAACGGCGTAGCCACACGCAGCGATCAACTGGCCGTCGATGTCAAGCTCAACAGCGCCCGCGTCGACCTTACCAAGGTCGAAAACGGCCTTGTGTTATCGCGCATGGCCCTCGCCCAGGTGTGTGGCCTACCTCTTGACACTCAGATGGTTCTGGCCGACGAAGAGGCCAAGGGTCTTGTGGCCGAACCTGCAGTAACCCCCGTTGACATCGAGCAGGCCTACGGTCGTCGCGACGACCTGCGCGCACTCGAACTCGGCATCAAGATGGCCGGCGAGGCCAAGAACGTAGCCCGAGCCTCAATGCTGCCTAACGTCGCCCTCGTAGGCAGTTACAGTTTCTCTAACCCCAACATGTTCAACGGTTTCCGCAAGGTGTTCAACGGTGCATTCTCCGTAGGCGCCATGGTTACTATCCCCCTCTGGCACTGGGGTGGCAACTACTACAAGTACAAGGCCGCCGAGAGCGAGGAGACGGTGATGAAGTTCCGCCTCGAGGACGCAAAGGAGATGGTCAACCTGCAGATCACCCAGGCCGGCTACCGTGCTCAGGAGTCGCTCAAGACATACCGCATGACCGTGTCCAATCTGGCCAGCGCCGACGAGAACCTCCGCTCGGCCACCCTCGGATTCAAGGAGGGTGTAATGACGTCCGACGATGTCATGGCTGCCCAGACAGCATGGCTCAAAGCCAACAGCGAGAACATCGACGCCATGATCGACGTCCACCTGTGCGACACCTACCTTAGCAAAGTACTCGGTACACTGAAATATTAACAAATTGACATCCAAGATATTATAAAGCATACTACAATGACTGCAAATAACGGAAACTCTTCGTCAAACTTCTCTCCCACTCCGGCAATGGAGAAAAAGGCCGGCCGGACACTTATTCTGACTCTACTCGTCGTCATCGTCGTGGTCGGCATTGTGGCCGTAATCGGCTTCCTCTGCCTCAACAAGCCCGCCGACATCATCGAGGGCCAGGTGGAAGGCACGACAGTGCGCGTGTCGGGCAAACTGGCCGGACGCGTCGTCGACCTCTACGTCCAGGAAGGCGACACCGTGCATGCCGGCGACACCCTGGTGCACATCCACTCGTCACTCGTTGACGCACAACTCACCCAAGCCAAGGCCATGGAGGACGTGGCCCGCGCCCAGAACCGCAAGGTCGACGCCGGCACCCGCAGCCAGATAGTCAACGCAGCTCGCGACCTGGTCAGCCAGGCCGAAGCAGCCGTGACCATCACCAAGAAGACCTACGACCGCATGCAGAACCTCTATGTCGAGGGCGTGGTCAGCGAGCAGAAGCGCGACGAAGCCAAAGCCGCCTACGACGCTGCCGTAGCTCAGAAAGCCGCTGCTACCAGCCAGTACGAACTCGCCCTGGCCGGCGCCCAGAAGGAAGACAAGGAGAGTGCCGCAGCTATGGTAACAGCCTCCGGTGCATCAGTATCGCAAGTCGAGTCGCTGCTCGACGACAGCTACCTCGTGGCTCCCTGCGACGGCACTGTCGACCAGATCTTCCCCGAAGTCGGCGAACTCGTGGCCCTCGGCGCCCCCGTCATGAACATCCTTAAGGACTCGCGCCACGTGGTATTCAACGTCCGCGAAGAACTCCTGCCCGACTTCAAGATGGGCGACGAGCTGACCGTACGCCTCCCTGCCATGAAGGACAAGGAGGTCAAACTCAAGGTGTACTACGTCCGCGACATGGGCAGCTATGCCACATGGCGAGCCACAAAGAGCATCGGCGACTATGACAGCCGCACCTTCGAGATCAAAGCCCGTCCCGCCGAAGCCAAGGATGCAGCCGGACTGCGCCCCGGCATGAGCGCCATCAAGAAATAAGTGTTACCCCACCCTCTCTCCGACCGAAAGCGAAATAAACAATAATGAAAGATAACAAAACCGGAGACATATCGAGTCTGTGGGCATCGCTGCGACTGGGCGTCGCGCGTCTCGGGTCGCGACCGCTGTACCTGTTTACGATGGTGCTGATACCGTTGTTAGGGGCGTGGTTCTTCGACTCGCTGCTGTCGCGCGGTGTTACAACCCGCGTACCCACGGCGGTGGTCGACCTGGACCACTCGGAGATGTCGCGTGGCATAACCCGTGGCCTGGCGGCACAACAGGTTCTCGACGTCACCGAGAAGTGCGAGAGCTACTCGGCGGCTCTCGAAGCGGTACGCCAAGGCCGGGTCTACGGCTTCTTTGTCATCCCCGAGAACTTCGAGGAGAAGGTTTTCGGTGGTGAACAGCCCACCCTCAACTACTACTCCAACCTGACATATTACGTACCCGGAACGTATGTCTACAAGGGCTTCAAGTCGATAGCCGTGGCCACCGCATCGGCCGTTATCGCCGAAATGGCCGTGTCGCGCGGCATTCCCGATACCATCCTCGAGCCGCTCGTCAAGCCCCTCGACCTGCAGATACAACAAATCCACAACCCCTGGGCCAACTACGCCTACTACCTCGGCCCGTCGTTCGCCTACGGCATCGTCGAACTGATGGTACTCCTGGTCACCATCTTCTCCATCACCGTCGAAATCAAGAACGGCACCTCGCGCCAGTGGCTCCGCACCGGCGGCGACTCCATCCTTGTCTCCCTTATCGGCAAGCTGCTGCCGCAGACCGTCATCTTCACCATCGTCGGTTGGGCCGTACTGGCCTTCCAGGTCGGCTTCAGCCATTACCCGATGAACGGCGAGCTGTGGGTGCTCCTCGTAGGCATCTTCCTTATGGTGGTGGCCTGCCAGAGTCTCGGCACATTCTTCGCCTCGATAGTCCCCAATCCGCGACTGGCCCTGTCGATGGGCGCCCTCACCGGCATCCTGGCCTTCTCGATAGCCGGATTCTCGTTCCCCGTACAGAACATGTACGGCGGCATAGCCATCTTCAGCTACATCCTGCCCGTACGCTATTTTTTCCTAACCTATATCAATACGGCCCTAAACGGCGTCGCGCCTTACTACTCGCGCTTCGACCTGTTGGCATTGCTCGCCTTCGTCCCGGTGGCATTCACCATGCTGTGGAACCTGAAACGCGCATGCCGACGCCCCATATATATCCCCTGACAATATGAACCCGCTGAAATATATAGGTCGATTCTTCAGTACCATGGCCACCGCCTTTGCCGACGAGTGGCGCATAGTGCTCAAGGACATGGGCGTGCTCATCTTCTTCCTCGCCCTGCCCATCGCCTACCCCATAGTCTATACGCTGGTATATAACCCCGAGGTTGTCGAGCAGATGCCCGTGGTCGTCGTCGACCACAGTCGCACCGCCGAGAGCCGCGACCTGGTACGCATGATCGGCTCGACACGCGCTGTAGACATCTACGACTACTGCGCCAACATGCAGGACGCCCGACGACTTGTCGACGAAAACAAAGTATTCGGCATCCTCGAAATCGAGCCCGACTATGCCAAGAACATCGGTCGCGGCGAGACCGGCCATGCCACCTTCTACTGCGACATGAGCCTGATGTTCCGCTTCCGCACCTTCGCCTTCGACCTCACCGAGGTTCAGATAGCCAAGATAGGACAAATCACCTCCGACCGTCTCGACATGGTAGGCGCCGAATCGCTCGCCACCGGCATGCCCGTACAGAGCGAAAGCTACATGCTCGGCGACACCCAACAGGGCTTCGCATCGTTCATTATGCCCGGCATCGTCGTACTCATCCTCCAGCAGTCGATGGTTCTCGGCGCCGTCCTCATCATGGGCACCGCGCGCCAACGTCGCCGCCGCAACCACGGCCTCGACCCTCTCATGCCGGTCGACCGGCCGGCATACGCCGTCGTTTGGGGGAAAGCCTTGTGCTACACCATCTTCTACATCATGCCTACCATCTTTGCCCTCCATTATATCCCGGCCATATTCAACCTTCCCCACATCGGCTCGCCCGTACAGTACATGCTCTTGGCACTGCCTTTCCTGTTGGCATCGGCATTCTTCGGCATCACCTTCGGCGCCATGGCCCGCGACCGCGAAAGCTCGTTCATGCTCGTTGTCGTTACCTCCGTCTTCTTCCTGTTCCTCAGCGGTTTGACATGGCCACGCTACGCCATGCCCGAGTTCTGGCAGATAGTCGGCGACTTCATCCCCGCCACATGGGGCGTCGAAGGCTTCATCCTCATCAACACCAACGGCGCCACCCTCGGCGAAGTCTCCCACTGCTTCTACTGGCTCTGGGGCCTCACCGCCGCCTACAGCATCCTCGCCACCCTCGCCCAACGCTCCCTCCGCCTCAGCACCCACCCCTGAGCCTGACTACGAACTACGAGGTACGAGCTACAGGCTACGAGCTACGAACTACGAGGTACGAGTGACGAGGTACAGGCTACGAGCTACGCAGTGACGTCCCGCAGGGACGTTGACCCTCCGTAACCGGGCACGCCGCAGGCGTACCCGGAACAAACGCGCTTAAAAAACAAGCGTCCGGCAGGACGCCGACCGAGCAACCGTCACTTAGAGCTTATTTCACAGGCTCTTATCTGAAATTGGTGGGGCTGTACCCGGAAAAATGTGATGCAACTTGCACCATATCTCGAAATTAAATACTACATTTGCAAAACAAAACCAATCATTATAGAATCCATGAAGAATATTTACCTTACAGTTTGGGCGTTGCTGGCGTCGGTGGGTGCTTCGGCTGCCGACGGTATCGTCATCGATGGCAACGAATACCCGGTGGACACTCTCATTGAGCGTCAAGTTGGCCCCGGCACCACATACATGCGTCTGCGCCTGCCATCTTACCCACTGAATGTCAATATGTTGCGCGTCGACATGAACGACCCCAACGTGCGCGTCGAGACCACGCAGGCCAACGAGGTGCTGTTTGGCACGGAGCGTCTCGTCGCTGCCGCCGAACGCCAGTCGTCGCCCGGTCACCGCGCCGTGGCGGGTGCCAACGGCAACTTCTGGTGCGTGTCGCAGTCGTATCCGTACAGCGACTTCCTGGTGGGCACTACCTTCAACGCCAACCTGCGCAACGGCAAGATTCTCACCGAAACCAACTGCGCCGCCAACCAATGGGACCGCGGCCCTGAATATATCGGCGAAATAGGTATCACACCGGACGGCCGGGTGTTCTCCGACCATTTCCGTTGGGTGGGCACTGTCACCTCCGACGCCATGGGCTCGCAGTCCATCCAGGGCTCGAACAAACTGGTGCACGCCGACGAAATAGTCATGTTCAACAGCTACTACGGCACCGCGAACACCATGAAATGCGCCGACTTAGTGTGGCGTGACGGCTCTAACCGCTGGGGTTACGACCTGGTGCACGGCGTGGCCACCGAGGTGTACCTGCGTATGGTGCCCGGCCAGAAATGGAGTGCCGGTGGCGATATTGCCTTCGAGGTGGTATCGGTGGCCGACGATACGGACATGGGCACTGTCGGCGACCACGACCTGGTGCTCGTTGGCCGCGACAGTCGCCGCGAAGCACTGCGCAAGCTCTCCGCCGGCGACCGTGTGACACTCAACTATTCGTGGACAACCCTCGACGGCACCCCCATCGAGTTTGAGAACATGATAGGAGGCAACGGCACCGTCATGATCGACGGCGAGCTGACCGAGCTCAACACCATCAGCGAAAACTGCGCCCTGCTCTACTCCAAGACTGGCTACGGCGCTTCGGCCGATCATAAAACGCTGTATATCATCGTTATTGACAAATCTACCGACCCTGTCTACGGCACATCGGCCGGCTGCACGAGTGCAGTAATGTGCCAGATAGCCCGCCACTACGGTTGCTCCAACCTGACCAACTTCGACTCGGGCGGCTCGGCGCAGATGTTCGTCACCGACCGCATCGTCAACACCACCACCGAGAGCAATCCCCGCGCCGTGGCCAACGGTATGCTCGTGTATGCCACGTCGCCCGACGACGATGTCATCACGCGCCTCGAGTTTGCCGACCGCACCATCTCGGTACCCACCTATGCCGCCATCGCGCCAACCATCTTAGGGTATAACAAATACGGCGCGCTGATCAGCCTCGACGTCGAGGGCGTGACCTTCAACGCCGACGCCTCTATAGGTACAGTCAACGCCGATGCAACAAAATTTGTCGCCGGCAGCGAGGCCGCATCGGGCATGCTGACAGCATCGCTCGGCGGCGTATCCGTCAGCAAGCGCATCGACGTCGTCGAGGCCCCCTTCGCCTTCGCCATTCCCTACATGATCGTCAACTTGAAACCCGAACCGCTTATGATGCAATCGGTTGTCGGTGGTGAAACATTTACCTACCGCCCCGAAAATGTCGAATGGACCATCTCGGACTACACCACCGAGGTTGCTCCCGTGGCTATCGACGCCGACGGCTCGATCGTGGCTGTTTGCGAGGGCACGGCGACGGTGACCGCCCGTATTGGCGACCGCACCGCCCAGGCTCAAGTCAGCGCCGAGTTCTTCACCGAAAATAGCGTTTGGGAATACATTGAGGCCGGCCCCGTCAATCCCGCCGACTGGAAAATCACCAAGTCGGGTACATCAACGCCCGTCATGACCGCCGGCGGAACCGACGGTTACGACTTCGACCTGGAGTTCAACGTCACTTCAGCACGCGGCCCGCGCGTCACCGTCAGCAAGGACATCCGCCTCCATGCCACTCCCCTCTGGATAACTGCCCACATAGAATCCGATCAACCCTTGAGCGGCGTCACACTGACATTCCTTTGTGCCAATTCCAACCGCACCAAATCGGTACCTATGGAACGCGCTAACAGTTATTATCTTGCCGGTTACCTTGGAGATCTCGACGAAGAAGGTCATATTATCGATACCGACCGTGCCATCTATCCTATCACATTCAAGAGCCTCCAGTTCACCCCCACCAACACCGGTGAGCACCACATCAAAGTCAAGGACCTGATGGTTGCTAACGACATCTACTTAGGTACTACCGACATCACTGTAGATGCGCCAGACGGCCCCGAGCGCTGGTACAACCTGAGCGGCATCCCCGTCGATCATACCCGCGCCCTCGCCCCCGGCATCTACATCCGCCGCCACGGCCACACGGCCACAACTGTACTAATAAAGTAACTTCGAGGTTACTTTTCGCGCATGAAGACGTTGATGGGGGTGCCGTAGAAGTCCCACTTGTCGCGTATCTTGTTTTCGAGATAGCGGCGGTAGGGCTCCTTGACCCACTGGGGCAGATTGC
>CAZNGJ010000041.1:0-19657 GCA_964572615.1 uncultured Bacteroides sp. | reverse complement strand
GCGCAACTTGTTGTCGTCGTCGACGACGTAGACGTAGTATATCTCGTCCATGTCCTCGGCCTGCAGGCGCATCTGTTTGATACACTCGGGCATCGACCAGTTCTCGTTAACCACCAGCATCTCGGTACCCATGAGACCGCCGGCGGTATCCTCGTCATATTTGAGCAGGTCGATGATGTCGCCTGCCTGCTCGACGTCGTCGATGTGAGCCAGGATGGCGTCGCGCTCGTCCTCGTCGAGTTCCTGTATGAGGTCGACGGCATCGTCGGTGTCGAGGTGATCGATCTGCTTGGCGATCTCCTCGGCGGGCATGGCGCTGAGCAGTTTGAGACGGTCCTCCTCGTCGAGCTCCATCAGCACGTCGGCGGCGGTGTCTTCGTCGAGCAGACGGTACAGGTATTCGGCCTCGTCGAGCTCCAGGTTTTGGTATAACTCGGCAATGTCGGCGGGGTGGAGCGTGGCCAGTTCGGCGCGGGCGTCGTCGGCCCGGTCGTCGTTGATGATCTTGCGGATATGCTCGAGGTATTCGTCGTTATACTCCTTCATGAGGCCTTGGGATTAAAGGGATTCAACGGACGTTGGTTTGGCGCCGGCACGTGCCTCGGCCACCATGTTGGTCAAGCCGACAAACTGTGCCACGGTGAGTTGTTCGGGTCGCAGAGCTAACAGGTCTGGGTCGGGAACGCTCGCACCGGGAGGCAGGAGCGACTTGACGGAATTGCGCAGCGTCTTGCGGCGCATACCGAAGGTGGTCTTGACTACGGTGCGGAACAACGTCGGGTCGCATCCCAGGTCGGTCACATTGTTGCGGGTCATGCGGATAACGCCCGACTTCACCTTTGGCGGGGGATTGAACACCTTCTCGCTGACGGTGAAGAGGTACTCCACGTCGTACCACGCCTGGAGCAGAACACTCAGGATGCCGCGAGCCTTTGTACCTGCGGGAGCAGCCAGGCGCTCGGCCACCTCGCGCTGCAGCATGCCCGAGCATACGGGCACACGGTCCTTGACGTCAAGCAGGCGGAAAAATATCTGCGACGAAATATTGTAGGGGTAGTTGCCGATGATGGCGAAGTCGCGGCCTCCGAACAGTCCGTCGAGGTCCATCTTAAGGAAGTCGTCGGCCAGTATGCGGCCTTCGAGGGCCGGGAAGTTGGCCTGCAGGTAGTCGACGCTCTCGTTGTCTATCTCGACGACAGCCAGGTCGTGACCCGCTTCGAGCAGGAATCGCGTCAGCACACCCATACCGGGTCCGATCTCAAGAACCGGCAACCCCACATAGTCCTTCAGCGTGTCGGCAATGCGGCCGGCCACCGACAGGTCGGTAAGAAAGTGTTGACCAAGAGCCTTTTTTGGCTTGACTTTGTTAGTTTCGGCCATACTGTTTCGGGTTGTTCAGAAGGTTAGCATAACGTGCGACGCGCTCCGCCACGCACTAAAACATGCAAAGGTACGCATTTTCCACGTAACTCCGAAATCCCGCATACACTTTCTTAAAATGTCAGGGTTGGAGGACGGCGGGGAGGAGGCCGTGGTAGGGGGCAGTGTTGATGTAGTCGATGCGGGCGTCGAGCCAGGCGCGGAGGCGCGCGATGTTGAGTTCATGTCCGTAGGAGGAATGTTTCATGTCCCAGTCGTCGGTGACGTAAGTAGGCCACATCAGGCCGTCCTCCTTGGCCGCCGGCTCGATAAGGCGTGAGTACGTGTCCAGATAGTTGATCAACTGAGGGTACAGTTCGGCGACGAAATATTGCCAGCGCTCCTCGAAAGCCGTGACAAAGGCCGGATTGAGGATAATACGTCGCAGAAAGTGGGAGCCGGCTTTGCGCTCGTTATCGAAAAACAACGGGTGATCGGCAGGGATATTCTCGCCGCCATCGTAGGTGAACGACCAGTCGAAATCCCACACCGGTCCGAAGTGGTACACGTCGTCGGAGGATGCCTTGTAGACAAACATACTCTTCGGGTACCCGAGTTCGTTGTTGCCGGCCAACAAATTGACTATCAGATAGTCGACTACGGATTTCATATCGAGCACGTCGTTCAGGTCGCCGCCTGCGAGTACTGCATCGAGCATCCGGGTAATATCAGCACTCCACCGACCCCAATATTCGTCGGGCGTCTCGCCAAGCGCTTCAGCGACCTCGGCCACATCGGGATCCTTGAGCATGACGGGCAACTTGTATTCGAGCGTATCTTCCGTCCAAATGTGATGGAATTTGTTATCTTCGTCGAAATTGGTGTCCAATTCAAACAGCGCACCGGTATTCTCGTCGATGTCGACACTGCCCGAGCCGATACCGATCTTTTCGGTAAGGAGGTAAAGTCCGCGCAAACCGCCATTGATGCGCACACGTACCGGCACGGCGTGATTGGCAAAAGGCATGCCGAGCAACCGAGCTGTCTCGAATGCCAGCGCATTGCGAACATGCGAGCAGTCAATATAGTTGGCTATCAACGCAAACGACTTAGCCTTAGGTAAGCCGCAGAATGAGCGTTTTTTGGCAAACTTGATGCGATAGGGCTTCTTGTCCATCCGCCAGGTGGAGTTACCACGGCCGCGTATCTCGATGGGCTCGGCGTCAATGTCATCGGCCAAGCCGTTACCGTCTACGGTCAGTTTGGCCTTGTATATGAAAGTCTTACCCCACTCCTTCACCAAGTCGGGCAGGTCTGGATAATCGTCAAGTGTGATAGACAATTCGGGTAGTGCGACCGAGTCGGTGCGTACGCGCTCGACCACGCCGGCGGGTATGGCTTCAGCGGTGCCATCGGTACCGGCTACGCACATCGCGGCAACGTTGCCTGATGCATCGAGTGTATAACTGATAGAGGCAATATCTGACGCCCTCATGTAGTGGAACACGCTGTCAGTGCGGTAGATATGCACATGAGGCGTCGCAGCGTACGTGCATATCGACGCTGCTAAGACAAGTATGGATAATAACAACGTCTTCATCTTACCATGATTTTAAGGACATCGCGTTTTCCTGTCGTAAGGATATACACCCCCGGCGCTCCAGGGCGGAAAGTATAAACGCCTGAAACTGTGGATTCCTGTGCTATACGTTGCCCGGACAAGTCGTACAAGATAAGAACATCGGACACCGACCGGACGGTCAGACAACCGTCGGTAACTGTATAGTCGGGCTGCGTAACGCTCGCATCGCCTGCACCATCAATAATATGCTCGCCGGCGGCCGACGAGAATGTAAAATGGCTTAAACGACCAAAGCCCACGGCGTACTTTCCCTCCGGAGTGGAGAAGACAAGTTCGCCGTCGGGCGTAAAAGTTGTGGTCAGTCCCGGGTCGACCGCTACGCAAAACGTGGTGCCGTCGTCGTAATGAAGCTCGATACTGCGCAAGAGGGCATCGTCCGCCCTACACAGCGAGCCAACGCAGAGCGCCAACGCGGCAAGAAGTCCCGTCCGGCGCCACCAAATTCTGTATAAGAGAGAGTGTTGCATGTCGCCGACAAAGATACGCAATTTCCGGCAAACGCCGAAATCGAGCACCCCATTTTGCGAAAATTTATTCTTCTACAGGGGTGAAGGTCAGATCGACATTATAGGTATTGCCTTTGTAGTTGGTGATCGTGCCTTTGAGGAAGTGGTATCCTTCGTAGGTCAGGTGCCATTCGCCCGTCTGCTTGTCGTCGTAGTACTCCGTGATGGTCAGGTGATTAGTGTCGGAGTCGTATGTGCCCTCAAGGCGCAGCATGTTGTTGGTAGGTTTGGTGCCATAGCAGTAGGCACCGCGGACGTCGCCAAAGGCGTTGATATACACCGCGCCACAAATTGCCTTGCCGGCTACGCTACCTTCGAGTTCGAATTCGCCTTCCTCGAGATGCTGTGACGTCTGGGTAGGCTCCTCGGCGGCAGCGGGTTCTTCTACGGGAGCCACCTCGGGTTCGGGCTCAACCACAGGAGTTTCGTCGAGAGCCTCAATGGGTTGCACACCGGCGACGGGCTGTTCGGCCGCGTCGTTATCATCCGATTTGAAGATAAACGCGCAGAGCAAACCGATGATAACCACGGCCGCTACGACGATTACGATAAGATTGCGATTGCTCTTTGCAGGGGTCGCGGCAGCCTTCGGAGCAGCAGGTGCCTCAGCCTTGGCCGTTTCGGCGGCAACGGGAGCAGGCGCTACAGCAGGCAGTTGGCCACTGTCGTACTTAAACCATGCCCAAAAGAAATATACGACCGATGCTATAAGTGCAAGCATAACGATCAAAGCTATGAACGGAACGTCAATCATTATGGCAAACGCAAACAACACTACCGATACAAGCATATACAGTACACTTCGGTATACGCCCTTGTTAGCGGGGTTGAGTTTATTCAACTTCCATGAAGCGACGAACCAGAGAATCCACGCCACAAAGAACAGGACCAGAGTTATCGTAACTAAGTATTGGAACGTGTGAACGCCACTGCCACTCTCGAACTCAGGGCGCCACGACACTCCCATGGGTGAACACAGCGACAGGAGAGTCCCGATAGTAAAGAGTGCAAATGTGCAATACATGAAGACACTCACGCCTTTGGCGTTTGTTCCTAATTGTTTCTTGAATTTGCCGATCTGGAGGAAGCCCCAGCCACACGAGATGAGGCCTATCACCATGGCAATGTATGAGACAGTCTCTACCTTTTTAACGGCATTTTCAAGTTCCTGCTTTGCTTCTTCGATTGTATTCTTCCCCTTGTCGAGGGCAGCGTTTGCTTCTGCTTGAGCGTCTTCGAGGGATCTGCCATCAGTAAACAACCCGTCAGCCGATTTCTGCATATCTTCTCTCATTTGCTTATCGGAGTTCTCCAAGGTGTGCTTATACTCCCTTTTAGCACTGACATATTGAGAACCGGACATACATCCAATAATAACGGACAGGAAGATTCCGATAAAGGCGATAGCTATGCCGGCGGAAGGTTTTTTCAAAAGATTGGTTAGATTCATAATTGATAGGTTATTAAGGTTAAAAATCAGACGCATCAACATCCGCCGCAAAGTTAAATATTTTTATACAAACGGACAACAACCCCACCCCCAAGTGAACGAAATGAACGGAAAAGCCCAGGATTACACTCCATCCCTACTACTTAAGAAAAAAATCACTATCTTTGCAACCGGAAACCATGCAGTAATAGTTATGGAAAAGGATTACAAAACAAAAGACATAATAGAATATATCGTGGCTATAATAAGCGATTTTGCAGAAAGGTATAAGCTTACTGACCGCCAAGCGTACCGTTATCTCAAATTTCACGGCGCAATCCCGTTCCTCAAGGACTATTACGGCATAATCCATACCCTTGATTTTAACGAAGCTGTCGAAAGCGTAGCACAATACTGCCGCCGGGAAGGAGGAAAGCTATGATACTGTACCACGGTTCTAACATAAAAATAGAGCAAATAGATTTGCAAAAATCCAAGCCCTTCAAGGATTTTGGGAAAGGTTTTTATTTATCCGACAATGAAAGCCAAGCTCATGTAATGGCAAATTTCAAAGCATTAACCATGGGCGGTGAGCCTATAGTAACAGCGTTTGAGTTCAAGAGAGAAGATCTATTGGAATCAGGCCTTAGTATTCTGACATTCGATGATTATTCTTTGGGATGGCTTGATTTTGTAATTTGCAATAGGAGGGGAATCCCTACACCACTGTATGATTTTGTATACGGCCCGATTGCCGATGACAAAGTCGGCCTACAGTTACGAAAATTTAATGATAAAGAAATCACAAAAGAGGAATTACTACATCGGCTTAAGTATATTAAAGGTATAACTTTTCAGTATTTTTTTGGAACACCTGCTGCAATTAATTATTTGACGAGAATATGACACACGAATTTAAGTATTTGAAAGAGGGCTTAGCGACAGACTTAACTGATTATTTAATGTCGGATTACCAACTCGATATGCAGACGGCAATTGACACCCTGTACGAATCCGACACATATAACAAGGTTTGTGATCCGAATACAGGTTTATATTTTCAGGGCAGCCGATATGTATACACCTTTCTTCAAAATGAGCTCCAAACCGGCACCCTAAGTTGATTTTCAAGTTCAAAATCCTTTCAGAATTCTCGAGGTATACACTTTTGGGTATAAATGAGGGGATTTGGTGGTGGAGTGTTGGGCGGTTGGAATTTTTTGGTTAAATTTGCGGGTGATCGGCAGGGTATGCCGACAAAATGATTACCGAATGAGATGCCTGTTAGTCATATTGGTACTTTGGTTGGCGGCTATGAACAGTGCAGCCCAGGTTGCTGTGTCCGGAGTGGTGATCGATAAGGAGACCACCGAACCGCTGACGGGTGCATCGGTCATTGTCAAGGGCGCCGACGGCAAGATCAAGAAGTACACCACTTCTAAGGCCGACGGTGGGTTTGCTATTCCTATCACCGATGTAACTGATTGTCGGCTTGAGGTTTCAATGATTGGGTTCTCAAAAAAGGTTATTCCGCTCGACAGTATTCATTTCCCGCTCACCATTCTGCTTGAACCCGGCAAAACAATCCTTAAGGAAGTGACGGTCAAAGCCGAGCGAATTCGCGAGCAGGGGGACACGATAACCTACAATGTGGGCAGTTTCTCGCAGACACAGGACCGCAGCATCGGCGATGTCCTGAAGCGTATGCCGGGTATAGATGTGGCCAAGAACGGCAAGATTCAATACCAGGGAGAGGACATAAACAAGTTCTACATTGAAGGGTCGGATCTGCTCGGTGGCAAATACGGCATAGCCACCAACGGCATAAACCACGATGATGTCGGGGCGGTCGAAGTGATGGAGAATCACCAGCCGTTGCAGGTTTTGAGTGGTATGGCCTTCTCGGACAAAGCCGCAATCAATCTCAAACTTAAGAACAAGGCCAAAGCTACTTGGAGCGTCCACGGTAATGCCGGCGGGGGATACTCACAACAGCCCGAAGGCGCCATTTGGTACGGGCAACTGTTCGTCATGGCCGTAATGCCCGGGTATCAGAATATTACCACCTTGAAGACTAACAATATAGGTGATGACCTTTCGGCCCAATCAACCGACTTCTTTGCGGGACGGCGCGGCACCGACCTGAAACGCTATATCGCTTTGTCGTTGCCGGGAGTGCCTACACTCAGTGAAAAACGTACACTGTTCAACCGATCAGCTCTCGTTTCGACAAACTCGCTGTGGAAATCGGGGCGAGGCGAACTGAAGGCGCAGGTTGATTACGCATTCAACCACATCAACACAGATGCAGTCAACATAACAACTTACTTCCTCAGCAACGGAGACCGTGTAGTCACCGAAAACCGCAATGGGACAGACCGTTCGCACGCCCTTTCGGCCAAAGTTATATACGAACTGAACGGAAAAACTGCATTCCTCAACAACACGTTGCGGACCAATATCGACTGGGACGACATCAGACTTGGAACAACCGGTTCGCTACCCAACGACCAGTCAGCATCGTTACCCGACTACTACGTTGCCAACGACTTCAAACTCATCAAACGGTTCCGCGACAAGCACTTAGTGACATTCACAAGCAATAACGAATGGGAGTCGCTGCCACAGACGCTGGCGGTGACAGTCGGCAACGACCGGTTGCGCCAGCACGTTCGAGACCGTGCGTTCTACACCAACGAGAGTGCTGCTTACGCATTTACTGTCAAGGGGCTGTCCATCAGCCTCGAGGGAGGCGTCAAGGGTTATTTGCGAAGCATGAATTCGAGTCTCACCGATTTGTCCGAGTTCTCCGTCTTGTCCGGCCTGCCAATCACCAACGTCCTAAATACCAACTATCTGACTGTCCATGCCACCCCAAAGTTGGAGTATTGGCTGAAACACGTCAACCTAATACTCAGCACCCCGTTGAGTTTCGCTCATTACACGTTCGACAAAGCTATAGTCAATCGCAGCGAGGCATATTTCGCGCCTACGCTCCACCTCAACTGGAAGCCCGGCAACCGTTTCACAATAGCATTTCGTGGGAACGCGGGGCGGTCACCCATGGCTCTCGACCTCATCTTGCCCGGTGTCATAATGACCGACTACCGATCTTTCCGCAGCGGCGTTGACAACTTCTACACTTCTAATTCGCAAAACATTTCGGCCACAGTCGCCTATAAGCACACCCGTCGCGGGCTGTTTGCCAACGGTTTCGTAATGCAGTCATGGCGACATGTTCCATATACACTTGCCCAACAATTACTTGGTGACTACATTGTTTACTCCTACTCAAGCGCCCGAAGCAGCGGTAAGTCGCTGATGACAAGCGCAAACATAGGCAAAACACTCGACTTCATACGGGGTAGCGCCAATGTCAACGCGTCGTATAATCACTCGGAGTCGCATCTACTGTTCGAAAACCGGCCTGTCAACTCGGTCGGAACGTCTTGGTCGGTAGGCGCTAAGATAAGTGGTTCGCCCGCTCGATGGCTCAGTTTCGACTACCGCTTCGTATGGGAATCCACTCGCCTTGCCATGAATGCCGAAAATGCTTCATGGCTCGGCAGCATGAAAAACGAGGCGTTGCTCAACCTCATGCCTCACAGCAACTGGGAGTGGCATATCATCGGTGAGCATTATCGCAATGCGATTGAAACGAACACTATCAAGAATCTCTTGCTCCTCGACACCAAAGTGAATTACAAACTAAGCAAGCGCCTCGAACTGTCGGCACTCCTGAGTAATATTTTCAACCAACGAACCTATAATTACACAGTTTACAATCAACTCAACTCATTCGAAAGCCAACGACGCCTTCGCGGACGCGAGTTGCTCATAACCCTAACCCTACGCAAATGAAGAAAATCTTGACTATGTTGGCAGCATGTCTGGCTGTCATAACCGCATCTGCACAGACCAAGGCTGAAATTCTGGTCAGCTATGATGCCCGTCATACTAATATGTATGGCAAGGACATCGTCCAAAAAATGACTCTGCTGGCTTCTCCCGCCGAGGCCAAGTACTTCAACGACCTCAGCCAGTGGGTCGACTCGCTGAAATCGACACCCGAGGGCACTGCTCAGTATATGGAAATCATCAAAAAGTCGTGTATGTCGGTCGGTCCGGACGGCGTGATGACTTTGGACATGAGGAAAGGACCAACCAAGACTGTCCATTGTTATGTGTTAACCAACCAGGCCGATCAATCGTTGACAGTTTACGATAAATTCGGTGACGAAATGGGGTATTACTCCGAACCGCTGGACGAAATGGATTGGACTATCGTTGAAGACTCGACCGCAACTTTCCTGGGATATGACTGTCTTTTGGCCGAGACCGATTACCACGGTCGGAAGTGGCGCGCATGGTTCGCTCCGGAGATTCCTTTGTCATTCGGGCCGTGGAAACTGCACGGACTTCCCGGCCTGATACTCAGAGCCGAAGCCGACGGCGGATTCTCGTTCGGAGCCACCGGTCTCGAGCAGACTGACCGCGTTATTTCGCCCATATACCTACTTCAAAAATACAACAAGGTTGACCGCAAGAAGGCACTCGAAGACGCCGAGTATCGCATCAATAACATGGAGAGCTTAATGAACGCAGGAGGAACGGCAGTAAAAATCTATTCAGTCGACGATGATGGCAACCCCATCGAAACTCCCAAATACGACGGCCGCAAGCACAACCTCGAGCCCGACTACAAGTAATTTAGAAGTTCATTGTCTTCAGGTAGATGGCCATGCCGCCGGTCTCGCGCGGGATGATGATCGCTTGGCGTAATGCCTCCAGGTTGTAATCATTGATGTAGCCGATAATGGCGCCGGTGAATCCGGCCCCGGCAGAATCGGACAGGATGATGATCCGGTTTGTGTCGGCCGACACGGGCTTGGCGAATATCGCCATAATTGAACTTCCGGCCATCCGTGACTGCACCATCTCCGATACGGGCAGTTCGCCAATTATCGAATATATCTTGTTGCCGTATGTCGCGGTATTATCTCTCGTCTCGCCGGCCCATACGATGAGCTGGGCATCTGTCACACCGATGGAGGCAAAGTCATTGTTGCCGCTAATCACGGTCCCGTCCACGCCCTGCATTTCGGGCATAGCCTTAACGGCCTCAAAAGCCTGTTCGTACGTCAGCGCCTTGGCACCAAACGCCGCAGCCACTACAACTGCTAAAACTAAAAAAATCTTCTTCATAACTCCTTGTTTTTATAAATATAACACCCCACCTTCCCCCATTGTTGCAACAATGGCTTCGGGGCGAGCTGCCAAGTTTACTCATTACTGTATATTCTAACACAAAAAATCTAAAAATTTCATTTATGAGTGAAATTTTTATTGTAACTTTGCGTTAGTTAAACAAAAGGCACACCCCATGAACGAAGTCGAACTTTACCTTATAACCGAGGGTGAGAATTGCACCATTTATACCTTGCAATTCCTCCGCGATACCGAAAGTGAATTTGAGAAATTCATCTCCAAATTTATAAACGATTCTGACTATAGTGAAGACTACTCACGTATTGCCGCAGTTATATCACGAATTGCTCGCACCGGCGCTTACGAACGTTATTTCCGGCGCGAGGGTAAAATGTCGGACTCTGTAGTGGCTCTTCCTGTTTTAGATTCAAAACTCAGACTGTACTGCCTTCGCCTGTCTGATAAGATTCTGATTCTCGGAAATGGCGATGTTAAGAAAACACGCACTTACGAAGAAGACGCAAACCTAAAGGCATACGTAATGACATTACAGAAATTTGAGAAACTTCTAAAAGAAGGGGTTAATAACGGCTCGGTAAAAATTACAGAGGCCTCGATAGAAACTGATGGTATTTTTGAATTATGAAACGGACAACAAAATCTCTCGACGAAATGCTCGGAAACATACCGGAGCCCATACAGAAAGAAACTGAGCTTTCTTTTGAAATATCCGACAGAATTTGCGATTTGATGGCCGAGCGAGGACTATCAAAGAAGCAGTTTGCCGACGCCCTCGGGCGACGCCCGAGCGAAATAACCAAATGGCTGAGCGGCCAGCACAACTTCACGATCTCCACCTTAGCAATGCTATCCACATTTTTCGGCCGACCTATCGTCTCCGTCGGGATTTAGCCCAATGCTGTTTAATTAAGAAAGTCATGGCGTTCGCAGAACGTCGAATTAGGTTTATCCCCGTACGACTCGTGTTGCTCGGCGTACGGGGATAAACTTCAAAAATTCTGGTGTACTGAAGTTAAGGCCTCTTAATATTATGCACTCAGGAGAATACAGAGAAAGGATAATTGCACTAAGGTTACAACAAGGCCTAATACTACAACGCGATTATCTTTATATAACTAATTTTAATAAGTTAACATTTTATATCCATTATTTTAATAATAAAATACTATTGACATCTATCTTAATTGAAACCAACAATTATGAATATACTTCTTCGTGGGGTTATTTAAGATATACATATGAACTGCACAATGACCATCTGTATATTTAATCACTCTAACAGCTTGATCACCGTTGATCAGGTACATCGGCATTATGACATCCCCCTTGGAAGTTAGTACAGTCACATTCTTAATTGACGAACGAATCTGATAGGCTGAACCACTACCATCGGCAAGTTTATAAAAGAATCCATCACCTGTGACATTAAATGTTGCCTCTCCCTGGTTGTAAGATTTTAGTCCTTTCGGGCCCAACATGGATATTGCAAAACTCTCAACAGAATAAGTTTTAGGCTGGGAGAAGAAGCTGTTTGTAACTTCACTGAAGTTTGGACTCTGAGCTTGTGCAAAACTTGGCAAAAGATATGCGCACAACATTAACATCAATTTAAGAAACATCTTTTTCATTTTCATATACTTTTACTTAAAGATTAATTATATAGTTATTTACATATTTTACTATTTCGAGAACTATTATGTTTTTATTTGCATCCCCACTTCTTCAAAACGATTATGCTTAACTCGTATAATCCGTAAATAGGAATACTTACTAAAATTAAAGTAAATATATCTGGAGGAGTAATAATAGCCGAAATAATTAATATTAACACAATGGCATGAGACCTATATTTTTTAAGTAGATCAGCATCAATAAAACCCATTCTTCCCAAAACAACAGAGATGATTGGTAATTGAAATACCGTCGCCATTAGAAAAGTAAGTGTTGTGAATGTTGAAATATAAGAGTCAAGAGTAATTGTATTTACCACTTCTTCATCAACTTGATACGTAGCCAAGAATTGGAAAGAAATGGGAAAAAGGACATAATAAGAAAATAAGACGCCAATTATGAATAAAAGATATATTACCCCTGCCACTATAAGGGAATATCTCCTTTCACTCGCATATAATGCAGGAGATATGAACTTAAAAAGTTCAAACAGAATATAGGGAGATGCCAATAAAATCGCCAATATACAAGAAACTGATATATGGGTCATAAATTGAGCTGACAAATCAGTACTGATAAGCGGTATATGATACGCTGGGAAAATATAATGCCACCCACAAAAGTGCAGTATTGACTCAATAGCATGAAAAGTACAAAAATCATAGCAGTGTGGAGCTAATAAAATTGTGAATGTTTCGTTTTTGAAACAAAAAATTATGCAGCCAAATATTGCTACAACAAGGATTATTCGGATAAGCATCTTCCGTAATACGTCAAGATGCCCTCCGAATGTCATCCTCTGATCTAATGAATGTTGAGAGTCCACAATCTAATAATTTTTCAATTTTTCATGGGGATTTGCAGAATTTATATCATCTTTAATCTTTTCTTCGTCCTCTTCGATAATAATACCCTCATGTTCTAATTGCCTCCTTTTCATAGTTAAGCGTTCTTTACGGACGGTTTCTTTAGACCGTAAAATTTCTTCAGATTGATTTAACGAATCAACCGGTTCTCGCATACCATCCTTAAATTGACGAACACCCTGACCCAACCCTTTCATTAGTTCGGGAATCTTTTTTCCGCCAAAGATTAGCAGAACTACAACGGCTATTAGAATTATTTCTGTTGTTCCTATTGCACAAATAATCATAATAAATATATCGTATTTGTTCTAAAATTAAATTCCCAATTTTTTCCTTCAAAAACAGGTAGATGGTATTTCTTACTTATTTTATACCACCAATTCTGATAAGCTTCATTTGTCCTTTTTACATCTTTAGAAAAGGTCTCCCTTAACTCCTGATTCTGAACTGAAACTATATACTCTAATTCGCGTAACGCTGAAAGGTGATAATATATTTCTTTAATCTCCTCTCCTTCTAAAGGTTCTACAGCGATTATTTTTTGTTTCATTTTCTTATTGTTATTTCAAAAGGATCCTGATAAGTAATTTCGGGAAAACACTCATCCTTATTTAACCAACTAATACTTGATGCAAGGGAGCGGGTCGCATTTCTTTCAATATGAGAAATTAAACACTGATTACGAGTCGGGGTATTTATTTCTCTTGTACCTTTTTGATTCATATATATGCAACGACGGCATTGGTATGCATCACAATTCAAGCAAATAGGCGCATAGTCCAATTTTAAGAGATGTTTATTAGGAATGTCGATACCTACTTCATTAACATCTAGTGAATCTTTTCCATCAAAGTAAAAGGCCGGGCACAAATAGAATTTGCCATCAGGAGCAAGAGTAATAGAAGATATTCCTGCCTCACAATTGTTCATAGAACGAAGATGTAGTCTATCAGTCAATATGTTGAAAGGACTGTCCTTTTTAGAAAAAGGATGTGACTTAAAAAAATCTACCATACGATTTAGGAATTGTGAATAATTCTCTAAATCTTTGTTAGTAGCTTTTTCAACATCTTTAATCACAATACTTATTTGAAAGCCATCTTTAATCAGATTCTTCAATTTAACCTCTATATCTTGCAATGGGTTTACTATAGATATAGGAACGAGTAAAACTTCTTTTGGAAATGAGTTGTTTTTTACAGAAATTTGCACACATCCTTCTAAATCATAGGTTTCCGCAGAAATAGGTAAATATTGCACGTTTTCCACTTTTTCTAAAGTCTTATAATATTCTTCTGGTAGTGGTTTTGGTGGTAAAACAACCTGAAAAAGAAGGTTTTGTTTAAGTCCAAAAACTATAGCTCTCTTAAGGTCTTCTAAAGACAGTAAATCATTGCCTCGATTTGAAGTATTATAATGACATATCGAAGGAGAATGATCACTTAATAAAACAATTAAATACTTTAACATGAGAATAAATCCTTTTCGTAATTTTGTATAGCGAAAACTGAGTCTCGACCTTCTCCCTCAATTTCCAGTTTTTGATATAGACGATTCCAAAAATAATTATTGGCTCTTACACGTGCTTTATGCATAAGGCAAATTGCTGTGGCTCTTTCAAATATTGTATTTGTGGAAGAAGAATCATAGTTTTCACCCTGACACCAAGCACATCCACTAGCCACTTCGCACTCACAACATTTTTGAGGTGATTGTGAGAGACGACTCAAGGTAAGGAACGGCCTTAATAAATCCTCATTTATTCCGTCTTTAGCGTTTCCGATAATAATCGGTTCTTTTGTTCTCAATGAATACTTAGCAAAACGTGTACAAGGATAAAAGTTTCCATGGCAATCTATAGAAAGCATGCGTCCTGCCCCACACCAATTATTATTTTCTAACTCTGACATGGGCTTTCCAATAAATTCATTAAAGAAGGAAACTTCAAAATCTCTATAATATCCCCCTTCTATTATACTATCTGCAAGTTTAATAAGTTGCTCCTCAAATAATAAATCGTCACCTTTCTTCCATACATCCTCAAACACACAATTTATGTGTATTGTATGAATATTAAGACTTATCAAATGCATTACGCTTTCATAAATGTAAGGTATGTCCTCCGAACTTATGGTAACCTTTGTACTCGCATTCGGAAACTGCGAAAGCCATAGGGGAATATTCTTTATCACATCATCATACGAACCTCGATTAGAATTCTTGTATACACGATTAATATCGTGCTTATTTCGAGTTCCATCGATCGTAATTGTGATATCAATATGTGACCGATTATTCTTAATCAGCCTTTGAACTGGTTCAGTATGATAATTCAGTCCATTTGTAGTAAGACCAAACATATAATGATCAAACCATGGATGATTTGTAGTATACAACTTGATCTTTATGTAGTCACAAATTTCATTAATAAGATTTGCTTCGAGTAGAGGTTCTCCACCTATGAAGTCAAAACTAACAGAATCTTCATTAAAAATATCTCTGTTGCTAAGAATATAATCTAAAGCCTCTTTTGCCACGTCAAACGACATACGCTCTTTATTGTTCTTTCCAACTAGATAACAATATTTACACGCTAACTGACAGTCCTTAGTGACAATAAAAGTAATCGTTTTGTTGCGCATATTTCAAAGCAGCAAAGGTGGATGCAAATCCACCTTTGCATTTTTTTGGAAGTAGATAATTCAACGTTGAAATTTTACACAAGCAGAAATACATGCAGTCCAGCAACCGTCATCACAATCTCCTGCACAATCACCATCACATGAACCAGAACAAGTTTTTCCACATCCGGAAGGATTTTTAGGTTCATCTTCACAAGAGGATAACACACCTCCTAACGCTGAAAAAGCCACAAAAGGCAAAGCCTTTTGAGCAGCGCTCTTAAAGAAACTTCTTCTAGATTGAAGCTCTTCTTTTTTTTCTTCCATTATAGTTCCATCATGTCCTATAGGCTTTCCAGATTGGACAGATTGATTTATAAAAAAAGCGTGAAAGCCTGTATCAGTTGCTCTTTCCACTGATAGGGGCTCTCGCATTGCCCATTGGAGTAGAAAGAGCAACGCCGAAGCCTCACGCTGTATGATAGGACAGAAGAAACTTTTGGTCACTTCTATATTTATCATACCCGAAAGACATCTACCGTTGCTACATTCCTGACTCCAATTGTGAATTTGCGAGATTCCTATCAGTCAAGAAGTCGCGTAGATAAACGCTCTTTAATTATGTCTGCATCCCGCCCTCGTCGCCCACATCGGACTTCGGCTAGCGATATGCGATGCAAAGTTAAAAAGAAAATCCAAAATCAGCAAGAAATATAATCAAAATCTTCAAAAATATTTTTGTTTTTATTCTTGCTACTGTTCTTATAGTCAAACACAAACCATGAATCCACCATAACAAATCACAAAAGGTGTATATAATACTAGTATACTTTTGTTTTCACTAATCCTTCTTATATATTAATGCAGCTTAATGCAGTTTGCTTGATGCAGGTAATTTTTTTTGCCTGATGCTAATTGGAAAGTTTTGACTTTATTGTTTGGTAAAAGTAAACTTTTTAGTTAACTTTGCAGTTATTAATACCTCCCTGTATGGCCAATAGAACAATCAAGCTTTATAAAGACTATTTTAAGGATTTCTATCTTGCCCAAACCGATACGGTACGAAACAAGATTAATTACTGTGTCAATATGGTGAAGACGTTGGATCGGGTTCCTGTAAAGATTCTCAAATTCATTGAAGGTACAAATGGCCTCTATGAAATTAGAATTGAAATCGGAAGTAATATCTTCAGAGTCTTCTGTTGCTTCGACGAAGGAGCGTTGGTCATACTTTTCAATGGATTCCAAAAGAAAACACAGAAAACTCCCGGTCGAGAGATAGACAAAGCATTACGATTAATGAACGAATATTTTAAGGAGAAAAATCATGGACAAGGCTAAAATTGAGGCAATTAAGAAAGCGACAACATTTGACGAACTGCTTGACGCCGAGTATGGAGCTATCGGCACGCCCGAAAGAGACCGATTTGAGACTGATGCGGCTGCGTTCAGTCTCGCAGAAACATTAAAGGAGGAACGTATACGGGCAGGTCTTACTCAGCAGCAACTTGCTGAACGTATAGGTACCAAGAAGACTTACATTTCAAGAATTGAAAACGGAAAAGCTGACGTGCAGTTGAACACCCTGTTCCGTATCTTTGAAGGCTTAGGGCGTCGCGTGGCTCTCAACATATTATAAGGGTTATCGGCGGAAGAGGTGACGGGCCCGGTAGAGGGGTACGGGGCGGCCGAAGAGGTAGCGGTTGACGGCGGGGATGCGGCAGAGGAGGTCGTGGATGAGCAGGGTCAGCGCTACGGAGACAGCAAAGGTGACGATGGCGAACAGGGCCGGATGGGCGACGTTGTCGGCGTCGAAGGTCGCGAATACGAGAAAGAAGGCCATCTCCTGGATGACGTAGAGCGGAAGGGTTCGCTGGCCGAGATAATACGCGACTTTTCCGAGGCGCGACTCGCGCACGAAGAAGCGCGTCGACAAACTGAACAGTCCGTAAACGGCGACGATGCCAAGAATAGGCGCCACGACACGGTACAAGGGTGCATACAGTGGCGAGGGCAAATGCTCGGAATACGGTTCGAGCAAGAGGTATGCAGCCACGAACAACGCTAAACAGCCGACGACCGACAAAGGCCGGACCACATAGTGTCGTACCGCACCGGGATACATGGCAAATAGGATGCCCAGGACGAAAAAGAGGTTGCCGTGGAGAGCCTCGCGCCAGTACATATAGTCGGTGACCGCAGCGTCATGGGTCGCGGTAAGCAGAGCCGTCGTCGCGAGTGCATAACCTACGAGTACGATGGCCCGACGAGACCGCTTCATGCCGCGAATTACCAATGCTAACCCGCAGTATGCCACGGTGATAATAAACAAAGCAGTAACAAAATAGTATCCTACCTTCCACTCGCTGAGGAGTCCCAAACCGAGTGCGAAGGATGGCACAAAGATAAACACGGCTGACGGCACCATGAGTTGGCAGAACTTCTTGGCCACGAATGTGCCGACGGCGCCTCCGGCCGCCCGGCGCTCGAACGCGTCATAGACCAACAAACCCGAAATAAAGAAGAATGTCGGAACGCGGAATATAAGGAAGAAGCGCGAAATCTGCTCATGGACAATGACTTCGCCTGCGGGATAACGGAGGATGGAGTGAAAATACAGCACACCCAACGCCAGGAATGCGCGCAACGCATCGAGGGCAAGGTTGCGCCCCTCGGGTATGCCGGAGCCACTCATCTCAGCGGTTTCTGCAGGATGTAAGGGAATCCGTCCTTAAGGGGAACGGGCGATGCCGAGCGTAGCGAATCGGCCAGCGCTGACATCTGAGCGAGGTTGTTGGACGAGTCAATCACGATATAATAATACGGCTCGGCGTTCTCGAGCAGGAATGTGCGCGGGAAGCCGGCGTCGACAAATCGCTTCTGCAGCGAGCGGGCATTGAATAGCTGCTTGAACTCGCCTACGACGACACTGTAGCCCTTGTACCACTCAGGGATGCCGCCACCGTCGGGTGTCACCTTGACGCGGGCAATGCGCACCGCCACCTTAGACCCGTCGGGGAGTGCCGCCTCGGCATCGCGCGTCTGGTTGCGGTAACGGCTGTAGATGGTGTTGTCGAAGTCGGTTACGCCGCGATCGTTGTCGGCGACGGCCTTCTGATAAGCCTCGCGGTAATTCTTCTCGCTGGTCTTGCAGCCGACACACGCAACCGACAAGGCGACCAGCACTGCTATCAATGATAAAATATTGGATTTCATAACATACAATCTAAAACGAACGATCGGGCGACAGATGTATCACCTCGAGATCCTTGGGTATACCCCGGTCGATAGCCAACCGGACGAGAGTGCGCACCTTCTGCCAGCCATGGGTGCCGGCGGCTCCGGGGTTGATATGGAGCAGGTCAAGTTCGCGATCGGGCATGACGCGCAGTATGTGGGAATGGCCGCTGACGAAGATGCGTGGTCGCTCGCGCATCAGCAGGTTGCGGATACCGGGCGAATAGCGTCCCGGATAACCGCCGATGTGGGTCATGACCACCTTGGCGCCCTCGGTTTCGAAGATGAGCAATTCGGGGCATACCCGCCTCAGCACGGCACCATCGATATTGCCAGCAACCGCTCGAAACACGGGCGCAATACCCTCTAAGCGCCGGTAGGTATCGACGTCGCCTATATCGCCGGCGTGCCAAATCTCGTCGACCCCCGCAAAGTGAAGTGCTATGCGAGGGTCGTCGATACAGTGGGTGTCGGACAGAATGCCGATGCGTTTCATATCGGACTCGGGAACGTCCTGGCGTGACTATTTCTTGTTGATTTTCTTGGCGATATCTTTGGGCACGGCGTCCTTGTGTACCATCAGGCTCAGGGTCTTGGCAAGGAAGAAGGGCTCGCTCACATAGATATAGCCATCATAAACCTGGTTGGTATCCCACGAGTTTTTCACCTTGTAATAGCGGGTGCCGTTCTGATCCTCGGCTATGCCGATGATTTCCATGCCGTGGTCGTCAGTGGTCTCCTGCGAGTCGAAGTCTGCCTGGCGCGACTCCTGGGTGACGGTGATTTCCTCTACGGGGCCGTCGAACTCAAAGCGCTTGTTGGCGCGGTCGGCATCGCTCAGTTTTACCCAACGCGACAGCTCGGTGCCATCCATGTCGGCCTCGTCCTTACCCTTGGGAATCAGGGCCACGCCGTCTTTCCACTTAAAACCCTTCTCGCTCACGTCGGCAGCCCAAACAACGGGATAGCCATTCTTTATAGCATTGTCCACCACGGCCTTAAGCTCGTCCAGGGGAATGTTCATATATTTGTCCCATGTCCAGTTGTCGGGTACTTCGAGCACGAACGACTCGTAGAAGGGATGGTGGGTGAACGAG
>CAZNGJ010000040.1:0-19717 GCA_964572615.1 uncultured Bacteroides sp. | reverse complement strand
CGCGGAGCGGCGAGGTCGTCTCGAACCCTACGTGTCGGGAGCGAAGCGACCCAACGTAGGGCACCATCAGCAACCGCGAACTGAGTGTCGGAGACACGATATAGCGTGGCGAGGGTGCCGCGTCGGAGGACGAAACCGTCGTGCATTGTAATAGTTTCTAATCATAATTTGCAAATTTGGAGAGTTAAAATTGAGAGGAGAGGGGAGAATGAGGGGGTAGAGGGTGTGGAGGATGCAAGGCATCTCCTGTAAAGCTGACTTTACAAACAGCCGGTCTTTACAAACAGCAACGGCTTTTTGACTACATTAAAAGATTTCGATTCCGCGTTTTATACATTCGTCCAGAAATTCAGGATAAAGATAATAAGAATATAATTTCTTGGTGTTTAGGTCAAAAATCGAGTAATAGGTGTTTAAGCAAACCTCCTGATTAATAACTTCGTCACCGTTAGTTATCGGTATCGGACACGGGGCATAGAGACGTTGCCGAATAATAAGATAATCACCTATTAACTTATATTTTTCAACATTCATTAACTCGTCGAATCCTTCACCGATAATGCTATGCGCCTTGCGGTAATAGTATACATGATCACATATTTTGTCCCATTCATCCTTATAAGCCCATTCATCATATTCATCCGGGTTTGTGTTCCATTTGCTTGGCGCTTGTTCATCCGAATGTGGCATACATCCTTGTATGATAAGAATCAATCCGAATACGAGGCATTGTAACTGGTTTAATATCATAATGATAAATATTTAGAATAATCGAAGATGCAAAACTTTACATGTATCAAGGAATTCTTTGTAAGTCAATGGCCCTGCACCTTGATTATCATACTTGTTCCGAATGTAGTAATATGTATGGTTAAGGCCTTCAGGATATGGGGGTCGAGTAGGATAATAATTGTTTCCTCTGAAATAAGGCAGAGGTACAGGTTTATCTCCTACAACTTGTTTGGCTACTATATACTCGTCAAACTCCATGATTTCATCAAGTGCTCCTGAGAAATATTCTTTCTTGCCAATGTCATAGCCTAATCCCTTATGAAAATCATAACCTTCGTTTTTCACACATGAAGCTGCGCTAAGGATTAGGGAAATACTAACAGCAAGTTTCAAGCAGTTAATTATATAGTTACTCGATATGATCATTTTGTTGCAACTTTGATTTGATTAGTTCCATAAAAGAATATCTTAAAAGGTGAGCCGGAGGAAGTAAAACAATTGGTTGCGACCAATTCACCTAAAAAGGTTTCAATATTCCTGATTTTATTGCCACTCCAGGGATGCATATCAAAATCATATATATCACGCATGGCTTTTATATTATTATTGCCGGCATCATAAATTGTGATACTACCGTATACAAGCCCATTGTTTATTTGTGCAATAGTCTGTTGTGTGGTAAACCTTAGGAGGCTAATTGGGGTTCCCTTTTGTTCCTTAGATTTGGGTTTGTTTTGCAGCGTAAAACCTGAAAGATCTATTTTAGAAAAATCTGCAAACAATGGTTCCTTATTTCCATCTTTATCAGTTGTGCCGTTGCGGAACCATTCGTTTGCCTCAGAAAGAGTGATATATCCGTCATAATCAGGTCGGTTAGGAAGGGTATTATTAAAATGGTCCTCTATTTTATTACGAATCTCTGCGCTAAGTGTGTTTCTGTCAATAGCATACTTATTAGCTGTTGCAGCAGACATCAGCGTGGAGCTATGATTCATAATTCCCCTATATATATTTTCATCCATCACAATATAATCTCCTTCTAAACCGGATTCATCTGCACCTAAGAAAAGACCATCAGGAGAATAAATAGGCCGTAAACCGTCCGGGTCTATGGCGTTTACGGGGTTGGCGGCGCAGTGGGACCAGGGGGATTGGCCGGGGTAGTCGGTGAACAAGGGGTCGACGGTATGGAACCGAGCGAGCAGGGGGTCGTGCATGCGGGCGGTGTTGTCGTAGAGGGCGAGGCCTTTGACGCCGATCCAGCGGTTGCCGATGTGGAGTTGGTCGGTGGTAGCGTCGATGGCCGTGACAAGGTTAGCTGCCGGCAGCTGATAAGGCGTGCCCGAGGGATAATAACCCGTGGTCTGCAATAAATTAGCATTGCCGTCAACCACCGCCACGGTCGAACCCAACCGGTCGCGCACAAACCAGTAGTGCTGCTTGGCCTTGATGTCGTAATGTCCGGCTGCGGTATGGTACACCATCCCGCTCGGAGTGCTCTCGAAGTTGCCGTAGTAGCTGTTGTTCGCCGTCTTAAACCGGGCGCGCTCGGTGCGCGTTGTGTCGCCGTTAGCGTCAACCTTGGTGACAATCTCGATAGTACGGTTGGCCGTCGACCGACTCGCCAGCGAACCGTCGGGGAAGTACGCCGAGGCTGCATAAGACCCGTCGGAGGTCTTGATCATGTTGGACAGATTGCCGAACGGATGGTAGCTTATCGAGGTAATATCGCGCGTGCCGTCCTTGACGAGGCGACCGTCGGCGTCGTACTCGAGGGTATAGTCGCCCTCACCGAAACTCGGCACTGCATCAGCCCAGTACGGATCCGAGGCGTCCATAACCGCGGCGAGACGACCGCCCGAGAACGTCATCAGCGCATCCTGCACCACATCGCCGCGATACTTGCGGTTGATGTAGTTGACGTCGGCGTTGCGGTCGGCTTCCATGGACTCGGCCACCTGGTTGTTGTTGGTCGACATGGCGCTGAAATGCCCGAACCCGTCGTAGCTGTATGACTCGGTATGGATGTACGGATTGGAGCCGCCCCAACTGAGACGCGAGGCGTTGGCAAAGAGGTAGCTCGGCGAGGCGCCCGCCGTCGGGGTACTGCCAAACCACGTCTTCTGCGAGAACACGGGGCTGACGATGTCCGTCAGGTTGGAGCGGATGTCGTAGCCATACTCTACGCCGACACCGGCAGCATCGCCGGCCACGCGCCCGATGGCGTCGTACGACAAGTCCTGCACCCGGACAGGCGTACCGCCGTTGACGCTAACAGTCGAGGTCAGTAATCGTCCGTTGATATCGAACGTGTTCTCCGTTACGGCATTATGCGACGACATGACCGTACCATCGGCCATGCTCTCGTACTTCTCAGTGTGACGGAGCGGGTTGCCGACAAAATCGTACTCGAACTCGTCGGTTATGCGGTAATTCTGTAGGTAGATATCCCATAAGCAAGTACGTAGCACGTTGCCGTTATGGTCATACTTGAACGCCTTGAAGTACGTATCACCGGTGCCGTTCTTGCGCATTAACGTGCCCGTGCATAGTCCTTTCTGCGTGTACGGCTCGCTGCCCGAGGTGAAGCGCGCCTTCTCGGCGGAGTTGGTGGCAACGATAAAGTCGTAATTGTCGTACATCCACGACATATAGGGCGTAAAGCCCGCTGGCCCCGACGTACCCGGATAGCCCAGGTCAGATTCTATACTGTTGGCGTTGATCACCGGATCCTCGACGATTACCGACGCGCCGTATTCGCTCTGCAGCAGCGCGCGGGTCTTACCGGTCAGTTTGACCGTACCCTTGATGGCGGGACGGAACTGACTGTCGTACTTGGTGAGCGTCCAGACACCCTCGGCGCGCTGTGTAGCCGTCGACTCGAAGATGACGCGCCCTAACTTGTCGTAGACATAGTGGACCGGCTCGCATCCCGGTGCTTGCGAGGTGATACAGCGGTGTTGGGCGTCGTAGGTGAACTGTTGGGCGTATGAATCCAGTATAACGTTCGAAAGGGCGCCCGATTCGGGAAATTGTGCCGACCCCTCGGGGCTGATAGCATAGCGCAGGTCGCCCACCTTGTCATACACAAAGTACGTATCGGCCATGCGTCCGTCGGTAGCCACGGTGCGTTGCAACAGCACGCGGTCCAGTCGGTCCATGAACGTTATGAGCTGCTTGCCGTCCTCGTCGGTGACTTTTTCGAAACGTAGCGCCCCGGCGGGATAGTTACCGTTAATCTGAAACATCAGCTTCGACTTGTCGATTAGAGTGGCACGTGTGGGGATAAAAATAAGTTGGGAATCAGTGATTTTCTTGCAGGCATATATACCGGACGCGCTATTACTACCTCTTGCAATTGTCTTGCCATGTTTCTCCCATAGTTTACCCGGACCATTCTCGGCAATAGGGCGATTCAATCCGGCAAACTCGTACTCGTACGATGTGTATGGAATTTCGGCCGAGCCGTAGAAAGCCGATGCCGCCGACCGGAAAGCGCGGTCGTTAAGCAACGCGGCGTCGCCCGGGACGGGCAGCCACTTGTTTTGCACATTGCCGCGCAAGTCGTAGTCGGTGCGCAGCGCCACCGGGGCGCCACTGCCACCACCGTTCTCGGCCACGGAAAGCCGTTCGCGACCGAGCCCATCGTAGTAAACGGTGGAAGTCCTGGCACTGTTGCTATTTCCGTTCGTGTTGCAGTACACAGTCGTCTTGACGTAATTTTGAGCCGTAAGTCCGGCCGATGTCAGGACGGCCACACTGATAGCGCATCCCAACCTTGTTAATATATTTCGTTGAATAATCATCCTTTCGAGATTTTTAAGGTAAATACATCAGTTTCGTTGTTGACACCGAAGATGTAGACTCCCGGCGGAAACGCGGATAAGGAAATGGATAAAGGCTCCGAAATACTCAGTTTGCCCGATGCGTAGACTCGTCCGTGCGAGTCGCATAGCACATATTCCCGACGGACGGCGTCTTCGTTGAGCTGCGGAATGACGGTGAGGGTCTCGGTGTCCGCATTCCATTCGACATTTCCTGACCTGAAAGAACTCGAAGATGGATTATGATTATTCCCTTTAGCAAAGTTAGTCATATTTTTCGGTTCTTTCAAAGAATTTCGCAATAATTCGTTAGTCGGGTCGTCTTTTATGTCATATTTCTGTTCGCTAAGGTCAATGGCCTCCCACCGGCGCACATGGTCGATGGTGTCGCCCTCGGCAGTAATCATGATATTGTCGGAGTATGTCAGAGCGGGATAACGGTAGCCGGGGATGTACCATTGTTCCTCCAGTCCGACGTGACGCACCGAGTCGGAATACTGATAGCTGAAAGTCTCGTCTACGCGTGTGCGTATCAACTCGGCATTGAGCACAGTGTCACCATCGAGGCTGATAAATACTGTGTTAGGCACTGTCTCTGAGGCCGAAACACCTGTCGATCTAAAATCGCCGATAGCGGAGATTTTGCCTGTCGATTCGACAGCGTGACTGCGCAATGAGTCGACAATAGCGCCGTACGGGACACGGGCAGCATAGATTCGGTGTTCGCCGGGTTGCGTGGCCGAGCCTTTGTAGAGCAAATTATTGTTGGTGACAAGGTTCTGTATGCGGTTGCCTTGAACGACGGTCATTGTCGTGACCGAGTCCTCAGTGGCCGGACGGTACACCTTAAAGTTTTCGCGTTTCACCACCTCGGCATTACTCAGGTCGACGTAACCGCTATCAGCCTTGATGGTTGCCCGCACGTTTGAAAGGGTGAGCACGTTGAGTTTGTCGCCTATCCGGGGGTAATTGAGCTCGGGGCTGAGGCAGTAGGCCGTCGCACCAAACAGAACGACCAAAAGTGCGGTCAGCGTGCGGGTAGCTTTATTCATCGTCTTTGTCTGTGGCATAGTGATAATCGTATTTGGAGATGAGGTAATTGTTGAAATCCCTGATTGAGGTCAGGCGTCCTTGCCCGTCAAATGTATTGCGGGCATCGACGCCACGACCGTCGGTAAAGTGGAGACGGCCATAAAACCAATCGTAACTAACGGCCGAAACGGTTTTGTCGGCGAATCGCGACCGCAGTTTGGAAGCTACAGAGGATATGAGGGCATCGTCCGACACCTTTCGGCCATTAATCTGGTCGGTCGAGAGTCCGCATTGGGTGGCAGCCCCCACCAACGTGTCGTAATCTACGCCGGCAACCTCGATAACCGGGTATAATCCGTTATAACCCCAAATATAAGAAGCAATTACAACGTCCTTATATTTGATCTCGATGAGGTTGCCCTTATCGTTGTAGCGATATGAGAAAGTCAGATTGTTGATATTCTCACGCTGAGTCGAGGTTGTGATACCGTCGGCAGAAATCAGGTCGCTCAGGTTACAGGTCTTGTCAAGATTGAACTTTCGGAGCGGAAGACCTGTATTTTGGTCATATTCGGTTCGCTCGGCCTTCATGACGGTACCGCTGCACGCTGTTACCTCGGTTTCGGGATACGGTAAGCGAAGTGCGCCGGCTGTCGGGTAGGTATAGTAAGTCGTGATGTCCAGACCGCCTGCATCAGTCTCGTTGGTGGATTTTACCAGGCCGTAATCAAGGGAATTAGTGTACGAATCGTAGAAATATTCGAATTTCTTGAACGAGTCAATACCATTTTGTTCTGTACTATGCACAGACTTAATCGTCTTGTTATAAGGGATAAGAGAGTAGGTGCCGATACCATAGTCATAACCGCCGTAAGGCTGAACACCCGGAGCACGGGTGAAGTCGCAGACCACAAATGCATCGGTGGTATAAATCGGCGCATCTTCGATTTCGTAGATATTATATGCATAATCCGTTGACTTCGCCTCCAGACTCACGCTATGTTTCAATAGATTGCCTCTTCGATGTGCTAACGACGTGTACATACGCGAGCCTATCGGTTGGTAAGAGAGAAAGTTAGAATGATTATAGTCCACATAGTTATGCATTCTTGCACTTGAGTACGCAAACGTTTCACGCTTGCTGTATAAGTACGAATCAGTATTGTTAATATTGTCACCAACCATGCATACCGTTACCTGAGGGTATTCGATGGAAGTGAACGAACCGATTGTAGTGTTCGGGAATGCCGTCTCGCCTACGCAATGCACCTCGGTCTCTCCGTAACCCTGCAAAGTGGGATGATAGAACACCATGTCATACTTATAGTTGTACTCCGGCAAACGCTGTATGGTTCCGTTACTCGCATTAACATCCATTGCCGCTCCGTAAAAGAAATGCTTCCTCAAAGGCTCATCAGCGGGATCTCCGGTAGACGACTTAATGCTTTTGATGCGCAAACCGCACCAAAACTTATTACCACCGTTGCTCATGTTCATGGTCATCTTGTTGATATAGATATAGCCGGACTCGCAGTTGCCATATAGGAAGTTCGACTTCAGCCAGTCGGGGTCTTCGCCTTGAACATCAAGCGGTTTTCTCAGTTCAAAGTCGTAAGTACCCGGAGGTAGTGACAGTCGCGTAGGCTCTCTTACTCTTGGGGTGGTGGGCTCGATGGTCTCTTTGTCTAAGAAAAATACATCTACGACTTTTTGGGTGTTATGGTCACGTATTACCACATGGGGATAAGACGGTGGCACCAGATCGCTGTAATTTTCCTTGTGCCATTTGTGACTGTCTCCGTATGCTGTTGGATACAGATATGCTGATTCAAATTGGAAATATTGAGTCAGGTCGAGCGAAGCTTCCTGATTCGGGGATAGAATCCAGTTATTCAGCCTAAGTATAGAAAAGCCCGGTTCTACGCAGTATCTCAGCATGTCAGTGTGTACGGATGCTACCTGCTTGTTGGTATTGGTTGTGCCACTAAAATATACCGAATTAAGATATTTGACCGAATGATTTTCCCATTCGAAATCGGTATAACCGCCTGTGGGATATTTGATTTTAGTTAGGACAAGAGTGGAACCATAAATACTGCTGGGGCTTCGATCAGCACCGTAACCTAAGTGTAAATCGCCTATATTTACGGTGGGAAGAAGCGTCCCGCTATTTGCATTTATGTAGCCTCCGAAATCTTGATACGTCCTGTCTCGAGCATATCCGAATTCCAAGTTATATTCGAACGCATAGATGGTTTGGTCACCATCTCTAATCTCGGAAAGTAGCTCTTGGTCATATATGAATTCGAAAACTCTTTGTTTCCCGTCGGGTGCGGTTATGGTTATGTTCTTGATGAGCGCATCGCCTCCGCTTGTACCTTCATGATGATATGTAAAAGATACTTTTACGCCACTTGCCTCTACTTCCTGAAGAATCTGAGGATAGTGGACGCAGCTGGTCACCGAAGAAATATTCCCGCCTCCGTCAAGTTCGCGCGCTGATGGATTGGAATATCCTCGCGCTACGGAATGTCCGTAGTCACGGAACATTCTGCCGTCTCTTTTCTTGTAGCGGAAGATGACATTGTTTCCGCACAGGTCGGTCACCTTGTCCAGATGCCACGCGGAGGCATAGTATACGCTATCGGGTGTTTGTGTAAGAAGAGGCGAACCGTGGTGGTAGTCATAACGCGTGCGGTCCTGCGTAAGGAATTCATATTTAATACCTGTATTATCGCTCACTAAAAAGCCCCAACCGTCACAACCTCCGTCGGTAATAGTCGGGATGTCTGTTGTCTGTGAAATTTTAATTGGAGAGTCGGACGACATTGTAACACCGCCGTTTTTGCTGCGCACAAATGTGGCCGACATGTTGTAACCCGAGAGGTTGTACAGGTCGTTGGCCACATCGGTACGGCCATAATAGTACCGCATGCCCAAATTCGATATCCATGACAGTTCCTTCTCGTAATGGGTACCGCTAAACGGATCGTAGTCGGCAACCTTTTCGATCAGTTTCTGACGAAACAAGGCTTCGTCGCTGTTCAGGTGATACAAACCGTGCACACCGTTGCTGCGGTTTGCGTCGTCGGGAGCGCCATAAACGGTGTGCGAGATCGTTGCCCCGCATATCACCGACCAACTAAGGCCGGCGTTACCGACACTCTGGTCAGCGCGCACACCACCACCGTGATAAGCCAGCGTGATCGGGATTTCGATACTGCCGCTTTTAAGCGTGTATATAGGGAAACTTATTGTCGGCACCCCGTGAAAATAATCCACAGGGTAGTCCTTGAAGTCCATCAGAGACGCGACTTCAGGGGCCGGGGGTACTATCGAATAGTCCCTCGGATTAAATGCGTTTGCGCTGCTGAATATGGCACAGGCTAACGCAGATGGCATTAATAATGATTTGAGGGTCATAAATGTTTGGTATTAGGGAAGTGGTTAATAAATTAATTATTGACCGGTTAGAAAAGGCCGACGTAGGATTTATTATTTGTCGTGATGACAATTGTTACGGGAGAGGGAGAAGTGAGCAGGTGGTCGACGAATTCGGCGGGTTCGTCGGTCGAGAACAGCATAATGGTTTGGGCCTCGTCCCAAATCTCGTAAGAGAGAATGTCGTCGACGTAGGGTATCAGCGTTACCTCCTTGGTGTCGGTGTCGATAACGCACTGGATAGGACGGCTGGGCATACGATGGCCTAAGCCGGGAACGTCATTCTCATCAGGGTTGGAGTTTTGTTGTAATGGAATGTCAACAGTGTCGGCCGAGATACGTTGCAGAGGCATCGCACAAAGCGCCAATAGGGCGCAAATTATAAGGGTTGGTTGCTTCATAATGAGTTTTTATAATCGGATTGATTAAATGTTTATTCCATGCAAAAGTAGTATAAGGTTCTATAAGTGCAAAAAAAAGTTGAGCGGAAATTTTCTCGCTCAACTTTTCGCTCACTTTATCGCTCAAAGATAATAGTATAACTCTCTTATAATATGTGTATTATCTGATCAAATCGAGAAAGTTCGACGTCATCTCCAAATAGAAGATCTCGTAGCAATTTACGGCGACTGGAGATAGTACCCTTGGCTTTGCAGAACAGTTTGGCTGTCTGACCGTGGGTAAAGCCGCATTTTACGAGCAACAAATGCCGCTTTTGGGTGACGTTTAGTTTTATGCCGGCCAGCAATTGTGCGTGTTTGTAGAAGTTAGGCGACGCTTCGAGAACTACCTTCTCCAACTCTCCCCATAGTTTGCTCCGATCGGGTATATAGGAGTTATTATTTAATCTGTCCATGATGGCTATGTATACACTTGAATTGCGTATCGATGGTGCCGGTATTTGGACGCCCCCGTGGTTATCGGCCTCGATAGCTTTTAATTGCTCTTTAATACGCTCGCGCAGTCCCTCGATGGTGTCTGAATCAGAGGAGGTCAGCTCTGGAGAACCGATCTCTTTTTGGCTCAGTGTGTTATGGAGATTGTCCAACTCGTCTGACATCCTATGATACTCGACTAATATTTTGTTTTTAATGTAGCGGTAATACAGAACAATCGTACTTGTTGTAAGAGCAATTATTACTGCAATAATCGCAATCCATACGAGAGTTTTTTTATTTCTTTTGGCCTTGTCTCGGGCACGGTCGTGCAGACTGTAATTATACATAGATTGCTGAACAATGCCTTGCTGAGCATTATTCAAGTCGTAATATCTATCTAATTCAGACGAATAGCGCCTCACGTAGAGCATCAAAGAGTCATGAGGCACCATATCTATTAATTCTTCCGAAAGGATTTTACGGTAGCCGTTCTTTTGGTTATTGATATCTGTCGAATGTATCAGTTCGCTGGCGTACATGTACGCCGTATCGCGTATTCCTTTTGCCAAATAGATGTCGGAAGAATTGATTAAAGCGGCATTACGACACAGCGGATCAACACGTTCGGGGAGTCCGGAAACAAGGAGTAAAGCAGAATCTAAATTATTCCGTTTATATTGAACGACCGCTTGATACATTTGCATGTCAGCTTCATCAGCCTTGGTTAAGTTTATCGCAAGACAGTGCGCCCGGTTGATTAGCATTTCGGCAGAATCAAGATCTATATTTCGCATATAGATAGTGGCCAATAATTGATTATCATAGGCCAAATTGAAAGTGTCCGCTAATTCTTCATTCGTTCTGATGGCTTCTTTTAGGTAGGGGATGGCGCTGTCGTAGAGGCGGAGGGTGTTGAGGAGGCGTCCTGTCTGGCTGGCTATGGCGCCGCGCAGCAGCAGGTTGTCGCGGTTGTCGGGGACGGCGTCGAGGGCGTCCTGGAAGTAGCGGAGCGAGGTGGGGTAGTCGCCGAGGTCGCTGTAGACGCGGCCGGCGTAGTACAGCACTTCGGGGTATAGGTCGGAGCCGTCGTAGTAATCGATTAGGCGAACGATGACGCTGTCCGAAGTATGATCGATGTATGCCTTGTCGTTGGCTTTGAGGGTCAGGAAGGCGTGGTAGTTGGCGTCGCGCTCCGTCAGGCTGTCGGGATTGATGGCTGCGAGCTGCTCCAACGCCTCGCGGGGCCGGTCGGCAACCGTCTCGGCAATACCGATCAGCTCGGCATTGTCGGAGGTCTTGCTGCAGCCGCATATAGCAAGCACCAAGACGAGAAGAAAGGCCCCACCCCGTCCCTCCCCAAAGGGGAGGGTGAAAAGCGAGCGGGATATGTGGGAGATGACGGTTTTGATCATAGTGGGTGCTTTGATAATGCAAAGCTAATCAATTTTTGCGAAACCGCCAAACGGGGAAGGCCTCACGCAGAGGCGCAGAGTACGCAGAGGATGGCCCCACCCCGGCCCTCCTCAAAAGGGAGGGAACTGAGTATGCGAGATCGAAGACGGGAGAACATTTTTAATGGAGAATGGAAAATGGAGAATTGAGAATTGAGAATTGAGAATGGAAATTGTAGCGTCGCGATAGGTCGCACAGCTGACTGATGAATCGCGTCCCAACCGGGGCCGGAAAACGGCGGGAGGCGGGATCCCTGGGGATTCCGCCTCCGATAGGTTTTGGGAGTCTCAAGCAGGACTCGAAAGGGAGCCGCGAGTGGGACTCGAACCCACGACCTTTTCGTTACGAATGAAATGCTCTACCAACTGAGCTATTGCGGCGTTAGGAAATGTGGTGCAAAGGTACTAAAAATTTGTGGATTGTCGGCTATAAACAAAGTTAATTTTGGCTTTGTCGAGCATAATTTGCGTCATGCGGGGTTCGGCGACGTAGGGGGTGAGTCCGGTCAGGACGGTGCTCGAACCACTGTAGTAGTCCTGCTTGGTCTCGGTGGTGGCGAGGACGGGTACGAGGACGAAGGTGAAGTCGTCGTCGGTAATGTTGTCTTTGGCCATCAGGTCGAGGATGTACTGTCGCATGTCGGGGAAGGAGTAGTACAACTCGGTGTTAGTACCGGTGAGTTGGGCGCGGAACGAGGTTTTGTCGTCGGGGAGTTGGTTGTTGCGGAAGAACTCGTCGCGGTCTTTCTTAAGGATGAGCAGGACGTCGGCGGGTGCGCCGATGTTGTACTTGTTGTCGATATTAGCGATGGGGAGGCTGAATGTCAGCTTGTTGACGATGCCGAGTGCACCCGTGGTGCCTTTCTTATATGAGGCGATGATTTCGCGGGCCGGGAACTTGAGCTCGACTTCGAGTCCGGCGGGGGCGAGGAGGATGGCGTCACCTTGATCGACGCGCTTTTTGACCTCCGGGGCAATGGAGAGAGCGATGTCGTTGTTGGTGATGATTTCGGGGGTGACGGCGAAGTAGGTGCCTATCTGGTAGAGGGTTGTGTCGCGTCCGGCTTCGTTCTTGATGGTCTGGTGGTAGTAGACGCGCATGGTTGTGCTACCGATACGGGTGATGCGGCCGGCGCCGTATGAGTTGGTGATATAGAGGCCGGGGAAGAACTTGGCAAACTGCGAGGGCGACGAGTAGGTGGCGGGGTTGGTCTTATACTCGCGGTAGAACTTGCGGGCCATTTCGATGGGCAGGTCGACGGACAGTGTGTAGTACTCATCCTTCTGGAGCGAGTCGGCCTGGGTGGTCTTCGACAGGTTGTAGACCAGTGAGCCGAGGCGTTTCGACGGGTCGTAGTATCCGTCGGGGTTGAAGTTGCTGTATATAGGCGACTGCAGCTGTTTGGTCAGGGGGTACACGTCGAGTCCCATGGGAGCCATCGGGTCGCCGGTGTAGCTGGTGGGATTGACGAGCATGAACAGCTTGATGGAATCGAGCGAGGCTTCGGTGACGCCGGTGGTGTCGATTGATGCCGCGGGCATGAACTGGGTGACGAAGTCGGAGCGGATGTAGCCGTAGTCGGGAGCGTCGATGTTGCCGAGCAGCTGAACGACGGTGCGCGATATTACGGCGTCGGTCTCGTAGGAGTGGCCGGTGACGGTGAACGACGAGTCGACGACGATGTTGACCTGGTCGCCGGCGAGCGAGCCGCCGATGTTGGAATTTTCGTTGCAGGCTACGGGAACAGTAGCGGCAGCGACGAGCAGCGCGGCCACAGGGAGAGCGCGCAGGGTATTGAGTAACGTTGGGAGCGTTTTCACAGGATGCGGTGTTTAGGGAATGGGGAGGGGAGAATCAGAGAGATTTGTAGAAGTGCAGATAGGCGGTCATGTAGTCTTCTTCGCCGGGATAGGGCATGAAGGGTTTGCCGGAAGCCTTGGCGTACTCGACCAGTTCGGGATCGGCGTCAGGTATGGCCTGGATGACGGCATCGGAATGGTCGATAGCCAGGCGGTTGAGTGCCTTGAAGTCGACGGGACCGGAGGTGAGAGCCTTGAGGTCGTCGTCGGAGAAGCCGTCCATCTTGAGCTTTTCGACGAAGCGGTCGTCGAGGGTGCCCTCGAAGGCGTTGCCCTGCAGTGCGTAGACGACCTTGGAGTCGCGCACGGTGGGATCGTCGGCATACATGCCGCGCATATACATGGGTGTAAGGGCAGTCACCCAGCCGGTGCACTGCACCAGTTCGGGCGACCAACGGAGCTTCTTGACGGTCTCGATGACGCCACGGACGAAGAACATTATGCGCTCGTCGTTGTCTTCGGGCGTCGAGTCGATCTCGAGACGGCTGATGTCGCCGTTGCCGAAGTAGTCCTCATTGTCGATGAAGTACACCTGCATACGGGAGGGCTGGAGGGTGGCAACCTTGATTACAAGGGGGTGGTCATTGTCGTCGATGATGATGTTGAGACCGGACAGACGGATCACCTCGTGCAACTGGTTTCGGCGCTCGTTGATCATAGCGTACTTGGGCATGAATGTACGTACCTCGACGCCCGATTCGAGCACGCCTTGCGCGATCGAGCGACCGTATTCAGCCAAGGGTGAGGCGGGGAGGTAAGGAGCAATTTCCTGTGAGATGAAGAGCGCTTTTTTGATTTCCATTATATGCGAAATTTAAGCAATGAGGTGACAAAAAGAAGCGACGGGTTGCCGCGACTATACAATTAGACGCGCAAAGTTACTGATTTTTTATGAGATAACCATCACTTGCCCCTATTTTTCATAAACTTTAGCACTATTTGCGGCGGTTGGAGCGGCGGATGAGGTAGACGGTGAGGGCGTCACAGTTCTTGTAGAGTATCTGTGATCGGAATCTCAATACCGTTTATAAATTTGGATTAAGCACAGGTAAAACAATTATGTCGGAACGTATCGAAAAGTGGCTTAATGCCGGATGTATTCTCATCGCTTTTCCTTCATAATCTTTCTTGCATATTCCCTGCACTTTGATGCGTGATAAAATTTGTGAGTAATCTATATCAGCAGGATGGATTATAACTAAACTGATAGTTTGTTTAGCGAACACATACTTGTAAAATTCCGTAGGGAAATCTCGGGTCTCTATCTCTTGAAATCCGTAATAATCTTCATAGATTCCAATCGGTTCTGGATCTTTACAACCTTGGCATATTTCGGCAAACGATAGGAGACAAGAGATTGTATCAGGGGCACTAAACTTTACAATAGAAGTTGTGTAAAGCCGACAGCTATCCTCAATATTCATTGTAAAATTATATTCACATTCTAAATTAAAGGAATCTCTTGGGGCGGACAAATAATGATATCCCAATATCGGCAAAGTTATTAAAACACAAATGAAGCAGAATATTTTTCTTTTCATATATTAATAAGTTTTCTGGTTATCAATAATCTCGTTAACAACATTTATAATAAGGGTATTAACATCATCATTAAATAATTTTGACTTAAAAGAAGTATGGCCAAAAGAGGCGGGATTCCCTGTTAAAAAATACATAAAAACATGACCTAACAGCTCATGTCCAAGACCTTGAGCTTTGCCCAAGTCACTCAAAGCAGGGTTCATTATTACATAATTACCTCCATCTAAAGAAGACTTTATTTCTCCATTACTTACGATTGTAGTGCCATACCAAACATCTTCACCAATACCCAATTGACTGAAATGAGTGATTTTATCAACGGGCTGACTGTATTCTATACCTGATACCGAAAAATTCATATCTACATGATTGCCAGTTTGAGTTTCAATATATGAGAACTCGTTGCGGGTGTCAACCGTCACTGAATTTTCGTGGTTTGCTACAAAACTAAGGTTTCGGTAAACTAACGAAGATTCCATAGCTTGCGCATCATTCTCCACGGTGAGTCTTCCGTTTGAATCAAATTGAATCTTGTTTTGCAAATTACTCGGCAACATCAACTTAAAAAGATGTTGCGAATTTTTAGTAGCAAAAACTTCTCTCCCGTCCGGGTCAATGGCGTTGAGGGGGTTGGCGGAGCAGTGGGACCAAGGGGAGGTGTCGGGGTATTTGCCGAAGAGGGGGTCAGGGGAGGCAGACCGAGCGTTAGCGAGCTCATCGAAGCTTTTAGCGAATGTCGCTCCGTTTTGGTGAGCGTCAGCGAAGTAAAAACGAGAGCGGTTCGCGATGCGATAGCAAAAAGTTGAGATAACCCATCGAAGGATGGGGTCGTGCATGCGGGCGGTGTTGTCGTACAGGTTCAGTCCGGAGTGTCCCATCCAGCGGTTGCCGATATGGAGTTGGTCGGTCACTTCGTCGATAGCCTGCGGTTTTATCGCAATTCTACGGATAATCCCATAGCTGAGACCATGCGGTAGAAGGTTGAGATGGACGGTATGGTCAGGCCGCGTTCAACACGCGAAATGTAGCTCTTGTCAGCGCCAATCTTTTGTGCCAGTTCAGACTGCGTCATACCTGCTTCTTTGCGAGCGTCGAGTAGGATACGCGCATTGTATTCTTCCCAAGCTTGTTCCTCGGCATGGCGGCGACTTTCTGATCCGGGCTCCCCGAAGGTCCGGTTCAGTTCGTCACTTACATTATATGTCTGCATTTTTGTCCTCATAATATTCATTTTTTAATCGTATTGCCTTTTTTATTTCGTTGCGTGGTGTCTTTTGTGATTTCTTCCTGAACGCATTGAATAGAATTACAAGTTTCTCACCGTCATAGATAAAAAATATTCGGAATTCATTGTTTCCATAGTTGACTCTAAATTCGTAAATATCTTCTTGGATATACTTGATGTAATGTGCTGGTATCCTCTCTGTATCCGAGAATAGCAGCAGTGCCCTACGAATTTTCATCCGCTCATTTTCGCTGAGGTTAGACATAAAGTCGCGGTAGTAGTCCTTGTATGCAATGATTTCTCGTACCATGTTGCAAAGATAATAAAAGTTGTGCAATTATACAACCCCTCGCAGCGTTTATTTATCAAAAATGTTTTTGATGGTCTAATATATGAAGGTGAAGGGGAGGTGCGCTGAGGGAGGTTGGGCTATTTGCGGCGGTTGTAGCGGCGGATGAGGTAGACAGTGAGGGCGGCTACGAGGACACCGAAGAGGAGTGTGCCGAACAGCAGGAGTCGGTTTTTGGCTGACTCGTCGTCGGCCGGTTGGTCGGCAGCGGGCGAGGGGTTGGGAGTGGTGGCGAGGGTGTCGACCGCAGCTGCGGCCAGTGCACGGAAGTAAGTGCTGTCGGAGTCAAAGCGCTCGATGCGGAAGATGTTGACCGCATTGCCGCCGTTGTGATCGCGACCTTGCGAGGTGACGATCATGCGGTGGCCGTCGTCGGAGAGGGCGAGCCCCACGGGGTAGGAGTCGCAGCGGATGGTGTCGGCGACAGTCATTGAGACTGCATCGACGGCGTAGACGGCGCTGGCCGAATTGCACGCCACGAACAGGAAGGCACCGTCGGGCGAGGCGCTGAGGGTGCGGGCACCACCGCCCACCTTACAGCGGCGGATGGTGCCGCGGGGCGAGATGGACCGAACGCCGGCAGCCCGGGCGTCATCGATGGCTGCCACGAGCGAGTCGAGGTTGAGGCTGACCACGGTAGCCGCCACGTTCTGCGAGCCATAAAGTGTGCCGTCGCTGATGTCGAGATGTCGGATGCCGTATAGACTTGGCACGGAGCCGATATGGGTGCGAGAGGCCACGTCGATGACTTGCAGCGGACCGGCCATGCCCGACACGAGCAGGTAGCGGTCTTCGGGGGTGAAGATTGTGCCTCGCAGCAGGAATCCCGAATTAGCGTCGCGGTTGACCGAGCGGTCGAGAGGGAAGTCGAGGTTGAGTTTGTGGCCCACGGTAACAGGCGGCAGATGATGCCATTGTTTCGGGTCGGCCGAAGATATGTCGATGAGCCCCACGGTGTTATCACCCCAATGCGTGACGGCGATGAGGTTGCCGCGGTTGGAGGTGGCTACCATCTTCGGCAGCGGCCCGGTCTCCATGAGCCGGACCACGGTATTAGTGCGCGTGTCGACGACAGCTATTGCCGACGGATCCTGAGCGTTGATGTCGAACGTGCGGCGGTAGAACGGTACCCATAGATAACGTCCGCTGTGACTCCAGGTGCTCTCGACGGGCTTGCCCATGAACGGGCGCCGTTCGCCGCCCGGGTAGTGGCGAAAAGTGTAGTAGCCTGAGGGGCGAGACATTATGGCCGAGTCGGCCGTTGTGAAATTGTAGTCGATGACTGCAATCTTGTCGAGCGATTCGGTGTCGTAGACGACAGTACGGCCGCCCTCGAGCGAGTTGATGTAAAACCGTTTGCCGTCGGGGCTGAATGTGGCCGATTTGGGCGAGAAGATGTCGGTGTCCCAACTGTCGCGCATCGCACCCGAAAATTGCTGTTTCTTTCCTATATTATATATACGGAGACGACCGGGAACGCCACGCGACGTGTCGCCCGTCCGGCTGTGCACGACGGGAGGCACACGCTTTGTCTTTGTTTCGGAGGTGGTGGCAGCCGGGACAGAATCGTCGGCTACGGCCTGGAAGGGTAGGGCGAAAGCGAGCAGGATTGCAAGCAGTGTTAATGTCAGTTTTTGCATAGGGAATATATAGAAGATTCGCAAAGTTAAGAAATATTATTGAATATTACAATAGGTTAAGACTTGCTACGACTTCCCTAAAAGTCCAATTTTGTTGCATAAAGTTCCAAAAAAGGTGTACGTTATTGACTTTTCTTTGATAAAAATGTTGTAATTTTGTCCCGTGAAAAAATAGGCGGACGCGAATTTCCGATGAACATAAAGAAAAAATAACAATATAAAACCTAAAAACGAAATGACCAAAAAGTATTTCAGCAAGGGTTCCGTGTTGAGCGGCGCCTTGGCAGTTGCTCTTACCCTGGCAACAGTTTCGTGTTCCAAATCCGATGAAAATCAACAGGCTGCCGGTGCGCAGCAGGTTCCACAGGTGCCCGTGGCCACCGTCGAGTTAGGCTCGACCGAGGTAGCATCGTCCTACCCTGCCACTCTGCGAGGCAAAACCGATATTGACATCCGTCCGCAGGTATCCGGAGCTATTACCAAGGTATGTGTCGACGAAGGTCAGCGCGTCCGCAAGGGTCAGACCCTCTTCATGATCGACCAGGTGACATTCCAGTCGGCCGTATCGCAAGCTCAGGCCGCGGTCAATTCGGCCCAGGCAGCCGTGAATACCGCCAAGACCAACGAGGAAAGCCAGAAGATGCTGTATGACAAAGGTATCGTAAGCCAGATAGTATGGCAACAGGCCGCTGACCAGCTCAGCCAGGCACGCGCAGCCCTCAATCAGGCTCAGGCCGGTCTTACAGCAGCTCAAAAGAACCTGTCGTACACCGTCATCACCGCTCCCAGCGACGGCGTGGTAGGCAGCATCCCCTTGCGCGAAGGTTCGTACGTATCGCCCCAGAGCCTGCTGACCACCATCAGCGACAACAGCGAGATGTACGCCTACTTCTCGCTCAATGAAAACGACATCATCAGCCTCACCGGCGACGGCAGCCGTTCGGTCGAAGCTGCCCTGGCAGCCATGCCCCCCGTGCAGCTGCAGCTGAGCAACGGCACCATCTACCCCCTGACAGGTAAGGTAGCCACCGTCAGCGGTGTTATCGACTCGAGCACCGGCGCGGCCACAGTGCGCGCACTGTTCCCCAACCCCAACGGCATGCTGCTGTCGGGTGCCAGCGGCTCGGTACTCATTCCCCAGTCGTTCACCGACGTAGTCATCATTCCTCAGGCCGCTACCTTCGAGAACCAGGATATGCGCATGGTCTATGTGGTCAACGACTCGAACACCACTATGCCCACTCCTATCCAGGTGGCCAAATTGAACGACGGCAAGAACTTTGTGGTTACCGGCGGTCTTACCCCCGGCCAGCGCATCGTCGTTGAAGGCGTTAACACCGTTGTGCGCGGCGTGATGCCCATCCAGCCCATGGAGGCCGGTGCCGAACCCGCCGCAGCCGAGACCGGCGCTCAGCAAGCTCAGAAGTAAACCGAGTCAACCTACACATTTTTGCAGACCAAACAGAAGACATCATTAACCAATGAAACTCGATAGATTTATCAACCGCCCGGTGTTGTCGACGGTAATATCGATTTTTATCGTATTGCTTGGTATCATCGGACTGGTATCGCTGCCCGTAACGCAGTATCCCGACATTGCCCCTCCCACCATCTCGGTGACCACTACCTACAGCGGTGCAAACGCTCAGGCCGTGCTCAACTCCGTGATCGCCCCCCTCGAAGAGTCGATCAACGGTGCCGAAGGCATGACCTACATGGAGTCGACCGCCACCAACACCGGCT
>CAZNGJ010000039.1:0-19766 GCA_964572615.1 uncultured Bacteroides sp. | reverse complement strand
AGTAGTCGGCGCTGATGTTTACCGAGCCGTTAAACATCGAGAGGTCGATACCGATGTTGTTCTGGATGGTGGTTTCCCACTTCAGGTCGGGGTTGCCGGTGCTGGCCAGGGTGATACCTGCGGTGGTCGACGAGTTGGTGCCGCTCAGGTCGTATGCGCCGTTGCCGGTGTTGAAGATATAGGTCGAGTAGGCGGGATAGAGCGAGGGAATGTTGGCATTACCGTTCTGACCCCACGAGTAGCGCACCTTCAGGTCGTTGAGGATTTCGCTCTTGGGGAAGAATTCTTCCTGCGTGGGACGCCATGCCAGCGAGAAGGCGGGGAAAACGCCGGCACGGTGGCCTTTGGCGAAACGCGAGTTTTCGTCGCGGCGGATGGTGAACGATGCCAGATAACGGTCGGCATAGTTGTAGTCAGCTTTGCCGAACAGCGAAAATACCGACCACTGAGTCTTGCCGCCACCGTTGTTGCGGGTGCCTGTGCCCGAACCGATCTGCATGAAGTCGGCATCTTCGAAGGCATAGCCCTCACGCGAAGCCGACAGGTCGCGGAATGTGTAGCCGATAGCTTCGGTGCCGACCAGGACGGTCAGGTGATGACGCTCGGCAAAGGTCTTGTTGTAGTTGGCTGTGTTAGTCCAGGTCCAGGTGTCGCCCTGACCGTAAACACTGCTCATGCTGTTGACATCGCCGGGGTTTACGGCGCGGCCCAGGGTGTTGTTGAAGTACTGGCTGTGCTCGATACCGATGTTGGTCTTAATGGTGAGGCCTTCGACGGGCTTAACCTCGAGGTAGGCGTTGCCCAGAATGCGCCACGAAGCCAGGTCGTTGTCGCGCGAGTTGGCGATGAGCTGTACGGGGTTGGCAAGGTCGGAGCCGATAAGGCTGAGGGGCAGTGTCCAGTCGCCGTTGAGGCCGCGTACGGGCAGAGCGGGATGCTGGCTCATGGCGGTGAAGGGGATACCACGGTCGCCGGCAACGTCTACACCACGGTTTTTCCAGCGGGCCACCATGAGGTTTTCGCCTACGGTGATGTATTTGTTGAAGTCGTAGCGCGAGTTGACACGGGCCGAGTAGCGCTCGTAGAATGTGTCGTTGATGTTACCGTTCTGGTTGATGTAGTTGAGCGAGAACATCACCGAACCCTTCTCGGAATTGTTCGAGATCGAAGCGGTAAGGTTGTTGGTCCATGCAGTGCGGTACACCTGGTCCTGCCAGCCACGTAGGGCTGGAGCACGGGGGTGGCACCCGAACCATAGAGGATGTGCGAGGGCGCAATGTGCGAGTTGGCCGAAGCTGCCCAGTAAGCCTGACCCCACTGGTCGGCGTTGAGCATCTGGTAGCGTTTGGCCACGGTCTGGGCGCTGGCAGCATAGTTGAGGGTGATGGTCATGCGGTCGCCCTTGCCCTGCTTGGTGGTGATGATGACAACACCGTTGGCGGCGCGGCTACCGTAGATCGAAGCCGAAGCGGCGTCCTTGAGCACCTGCATGGACTCGATGTCCGAGGGGTTGATGCAGTTGATGTTGTCGGTGGGTACACCGTCTATAATATAGAGAGGGTCGTTGCTCGAGTTGGCGGTCGACATACCGCGCACACGTATCGAGCCCGTACCGCCGGGAGCGGCGTCGGGGATAACGTTTACGCCGGGCAACTTGCCGGCCATCGAGTTCATGATGTTACCCGAGTTTTCGCTCAGGGGCTCCTTCATGTTCATCACGGCCACGGCACCGGTAAGGTCGGCCTTGCGGACGGTCTGGTAACCTACCACAACTACCTCGTCGAGCAGAGCCATGTCTTCGTCGAGGCGGATGGTCATTTCGGGTTCGGCTTTTACCATCGCGGGCTTATAACCTACGTACGACACCTTGAGTTCGGTGCCCGCAGGAACCTGGAGGGTAAATTCGCCGTTGATGTCGGTAGCGGCGGCCGCGGGCACGGTTTCGCTCTGTACCGATGCGCCGATCAGCGGCTCGTCGTCGACAGAGGAAAGTACAGTCCCGTGCACAGTGATGTTCTGTGCCTGAGCTACTACTGCCATGACGAGCAGGAATAGCGCGCTAAGGATTGATTTTTTCATACTTGTAATATTGGTTTTTGTTTGGATTTGAGATTTAAGTTTTTGCCCGGTTCCGTGTTTCACGGTAAGGTGCTGCAAAATTAGCGTCTCGGCGTAACATATACATATAAAGCATGTTGCGCTGTGTATAAAAATTCGTGCAATGCACGATTTTTTATACACAACGCAACAAAATTGCTTAAAAACGGGCCCCTCCCGGCCTCCCCAAGGGGGAGGAGCTAACTACGAGCTACGAAGCTCAATTTTCAATTCTCCATTTTCAATTTTCCATTTTGAGGTGGGAGCGGGTGTCGGAGGGGGTTTCGGCGTAGGCGTCGCGGTAGCACTTGGTGAAGTAGGCGGGGGTGGAGAAGCCGGTGGCGTAGGCTATCTCGCTGATGCTCATCTCGGTCGAGGTGAGCAGACGGCGTGCTTCCTTGAGGCGCAGGTGACGCATCAGCTCGACGGGCGAATAGTTGGTCAGCGCCTTGATTTTGCGGTAGAACTGAGTGCGCTCCAACCCGAGTTTGCCCGCTATAGTGTTGATATTCAGGTCGGGATTGCCCATCTCGGGGGTGAAGATATCGAGGAATCGGTTGTAGAAGTCGCTGTCGATGTCGCCGGTTCCGGTCTTGGGACGGCGCGACTCTTCAGGTTTGGCCGGCGATACAGAGACTGTATTCTGAGCGGTGAGCGATTTGAGGCGCTTGTGGTTCTCGATCATTGAAGCAATGCGTGCGCGGAGCACCTCGATGTTGAACGGTTTGGCCAGATAGCCGTCGGCACCGCTCTCGTAGCCCTGCACGCGCTGCTCGTCCATGCTGCACGCCGTGAGCATCAGCACGGGGATATGCGACGTGATGACCTCGGTCTTAAGCCGGCGGCAACATTCGAGACCGTCCATGACGGGCATCATGACGTCGCAGACTATGAGGTCGGGCACATACTTGACGGCCTTACGTATGCCCTCTGCGCCGTTGAGGGCCGAGATGACGTTGTAGCGGTCACCGACGAGTTCGGAAATTAGCAACCGCACGTCGCGATTGTCGTCGATGACGAGCACGAGAGGCTTAGACTCGTCGTAAACAACCTCGTCCTCAATGACATCGAGTTCGGCTGTTACCTGGTCGGCCGAAATGTACTTCTCGGCTTCGACGGCAGCTTCAGCCACGTGGCGTACCGGCAGGGTGACGGTGAATACCGAGCCTTTGCCGGGTTCGCTCTCGACGGTGATGGTACCGTCGTGCATCTCGATGAACGCTTTGGAGAGCGACAGACCGATGCCCGAGCCCTTCGGATGGACGCGATCCACCTGGTAGAAACGGTCGAAGATATTGCCGAGGTCCTGCTCGGAAATACCCTCGCCGGTGTCGGCCACGCGAATGACGAAATTGCCCCCTTCGGCGCCGTAAGTCACTGTCACCGAACCGTTATCGGGTGTGTACTTGAAGGCGTTGGAGAGCAGATTGAACACCACTCGCTCGATTTTTTCGGCGTCGACAGCCATGACGGCCGACTCGGTGCTGCCTTCCAGACGCTCGGACTTGAGCTTGATGTTGCGACGGCGCGCGAGCGATGTGAACGATTCGAGCCATTCGCCGAGAAGTGCGTCCATATCGACCTCGGTAAGGTGGATATTGAGTTTGCCATTCTCGTATTTGCGGAAGTCAAGTATCTGATTGATAAGACGGTGCAGGATGCGCACATTCTTGTCGGCAATCTTGACGAGTACGCGCTCAGAGTCGGACAGGCCGTGTGCAGTAGTCAGCCGGGCGATGGGTTCGGCGATGAGAGTAAGGGGAGTGCGCAGGTCGTGCGAGACGTTGGTGAAGAAGACGAGTTTGGCGTGGGTGGCCTCCTCGAGTTTGCGGTTGAGGTCGCGCTGCAGGTCGCGTTGCTGTTCGAGTTCACGGTTCTGTGCCATAAGCGTCTCCTGATGTCGGCGATGCTGCCAGAATGTACGCAGTACCAGGAAGATAACGCCGAATAACAGCACGATAATGGCCAGACAGGCATAGAATAGGGTGGTCTGCGACGTGTATCGCTCCAGATAGTCGTCAATCTGGATTTTGGCTTGGCGGAGCTTGTCGGTTTCGTCGGAAAGCGTCTCGTTCTGAAGCAGCAGGATGTCGGCGTTCGACAGGTCGACGGCCGACGAGGCCGGCAGGATGGTAGTACGTTGGTAAGGACGGCCTTCAAGAATGTCAAGAGCGGTACGGATAACCCGCTGACCCTCTGTTGGATAAAGGAATGTCGCATCGATTACAGAATCAGCGACAGCCTGAACGCCGATAGTAGGTGCGGCATCAATACCGATGATGCGTATAGAGTCGCGCCCCAGACGCCGAGCCACCTCGGCGGCGCCGATGGCCATGCGGTCGTTGTGGGCGTATATGAGGTCCACATTATTATATATACGCAGCAGCGAGTCGACCACCGCCTCGGCATCCTCCTGACGCCAATTGCCGGGAACACTGGCCAGTATAGTACCGCCCGTCGGCAGAAACTCGTCGGAGAAACCCTTGTGTCGGCCGTCAGCGGGCGTCGACCCGGGCAGCCCGTAGATCTCGAGTGCGCGACCGTTGGCGCCCGTAAGGTTACGGGCATAGCGGGCGGCGGCGCGCCCTATTTCCTCGTTGTCGATGCCGAGGTAGGCCGTGTAGGAATCGCCGACGATGTTGCGGTCGAAGATGATGACGGGGATACCCTTCTCGTAGGCCTCCCGCACGATGGGGGTGAGCGGCTCGGCCTCGTTGGGCGAGACAACGATGGCGTCGAAGTCGTTGTCCATGAAGTAGCGGATGTCTGCTATCTGCTTGTCGTTGCTGTCGTCGGCCGATCGAATCTCGACCTCGACTTCGTTGTGGAACATAGCCTCGCGTGTAATCTCGTCGTTCATCTTGGCACGCCAGTCGTCGTTGCTGCACTGCGACACGCCTATACGGTAGGTGTGCCCGCTGTCGGAGCAGGCGGCGAGCACTGTCAGGCACAGGGACGCGAGAATCGCGCAAACCATATTGAGGGAGGGTATTTTCATGGCAGGTTTTTTCGATTGGTTTGCAAAGATAGTGAAAATCAGCTAAAAATGATGCAAAGGGAATCAAAAAATGTGCATTGCAACAATATTAATACTCATTGCACGATTATTTATAGACATTCCCGATGCTTTGTTGTAGTTTTGCAACACCGATCGAAAACTAATAGCATGTATAACCGATTCTCAAATAACACCACAATATAATGACAACCATAAAACCTCCCAAAACCAATTTCAAGTACATGACCGCAGCAGCCGTTATGGCCGTTGTCGGTCAGTTGACCGGCATCGAAGCCAAGGGCGTACAGGTGGATCACCTGGGCGTCAACAACACACTGGTGCGTGTCACCGACCCCGGCAAGTATCTGCTCATGCCCGTTCAGGATGGCAACGACGAGGCCAAAGTCGATGTCGTCGTTGACGGCAAAATAGCCGAAACATTCAATATCAGTCTGGCCAAAGCCAAGGTGGACTACAAGGTTCCCTTCCATCTCGACAAGTACAAGGGTCACAACATCGTGCTCAATATTGTTACGCGACAGGACCGAAGCACCGTGCGCGAGGCCAAGGGCGATGCCGCATGGACCAACTTTGAGGTAGTCGACGAGTTCGACACCACCAACCGCGAGAAGTACCGTCCGATGTTCCACCACACACCTCTGTACGGATGGATGAACGACCCCAACGGCATGGTCTACAAGGACGGTGTCTGGCATCTTGCCTACCAGTGGAACCCCTACGGATCGCGCTGGCAGAACATGACCTGGGGTCAGTCGACCAGCAAGGACCTCATCAACTGGGACCGCACCATCGACCCGATACTCGAACCCGACGGCCTGGGCATGATTTTCAGCGGCAGCTCGGCAGTCGACAAGACCGGTAGCGCGGGCTTCGGCAAGGATGCCATCGTGACCATGTTTACATCGGCAGCCACCAGCCAGATACAGAGTCTGGCATCGAGCACCGACGGCGGCTACACATACACCACATATCCCGGCAACCCCGTACTCCCTCTGGAGAGCGAGGCCCGCGACCCCAATATGTTCTGGGATGAAGAAGCCGGACATTGGGTGATGACACTTGCCCATGCCCTCGACAAGGAAATGCTGATATTCACCTCGCCCGACCTCAAGGAATGGACCCTCCAGAGTGCTTTCGGCAAGGGGCTCGGCGCACAGGACGGTGTCTGGGAATGTCCCGATCTGTTCGAACTCGCCCTGCCCGGCACTGACAAGACTAAATGGGTGTTGATATGCAACATCAACCCCGGCGGCCCGTTCGGCGGCAGCGCCACCCAGTACTTCGTGGGCGACTTTGACGGCAAGACATTCACCGCCGACACCGACAAGGACGGCAACGTCGTGACCAAGTGGATGGACTATGGCAAGGACCACTACGCCACCGTCAGCTTCAGCGACGCCCCCGACAACCGTCGCACCGTGATAGGCTGGATGAGCAACTGGCAGTACGCCGCCGAGGTGCCCACGCTGCAGTTCCGCAGTGCCAACACGCTGCCCCGCGACCTCAGTCTGTTCGAAGGCCCCGACGGTCAGATTTACCTTGCGTCCGCTCCGTCGCCCGAGGTGGCCGGGCTGCGCGGTAAGCTCGAGAAGAGCGTGTCGAGCATTAATGCCAAGGCCAAAGGCACTACCGTAGCTCTGCCGACGGCCAACAACGGCATCTGCGAGATTCTGGCCGACATCGACGCCCAGAAGGCCTCGACGGTAAGCCTCACCCTAGCCAACCCCGCCGGCGAGAAGTGCGTCATCACTTATAATGCCGCCGACCGCACAGTGACGTTCGACCGTACCGCTGCCGGTATCTCCGATTTCAGTCAGGACTTCCCCTCCGTTACCGTCAGCCCCTCGTTCGAAACGAACGGTCGCGTGTCGCTCCGCATCTTCGTCGATACATCGAGCATCGAACTTTTCGGCAACGACGGCCGCATCGTAATGACCAACCTTGTCTTCCCCGAGAATCCCTACACCACGCTTACCGTAAGCGCTACGGGCGGCACGGCCAAGGTGTCCAACCTCAAGATTTACTCCATCAATCCCACGAAATAACCTTGTATAATACCTTATAAACTCACTCGATTATGAAACAAGCTATCGCAACCGACCGCAAGTCGTTCCTGCTGCAGATGATACCCGTGATGCTGTGCTTCTTTGCCATGGGTTTTGTCGATCTGGTCGGCACTGCTTCCAACTATGTCCAGAAAGACCTGGGCCTTACCGACGCCGAGGCCGGACTGTTCCCCTCGTTAGTGTTCTTCTGGTTCCTGATTTTCTCGGTGCCCACGGGTATGCTGATGAACAAGATAGGCCGCAAGAAGACCGTACTAATCTCGCTGATTATCACCATTCTTTCGCTGATAATACCTCTGTTTGGCGACAATTATACTGTAATGCTGCTGTCGTTCTCGTTCCTCGGTATCGGTAACGCCGTGATGCAGACTTCGCTCAATCCCTTGGTAACCAACCTGATCAGTGGCGACAAACTGGCATCGACCCTCACCTTCGGCCAGTTCGTCAAGGCAATCGCCTCGTTCATGGCTCCCATCATCGCCACATGGGGTGTGACGGCGGCCATACCGACCTTCGGCTTGAGCTGGCGCATACTCTTTGCCATCTACGCCGTGATCTGCTTGCTGTCCATCACCGTGCTCGCCGCAACCCCCATCGAGGAGGAGCGTCCCGACAAGGCTTCGGGTATCAAGGAATGTGTCAAGCTGCTCGGCCGACCCTTCATCCTGCTCTGCTTCATCGGTATCATGTGTCACGTCGGTATCGACGTTGGTACCAACACCACCGCACCCAAGATTCTGATGGAACGTCTGGCGCTGCCCCTCGAGGATGCCGCCTTCGCCACCAGTGTTTACTTTATCGCCCGTACGGCCGGTTGTTTCCTTGGCGCATTCATACTGCGCGTCCTCTCGGCCAAGATTTTCTTCGCGATTAGCGTTATCATGATGGTGGCCGCCATGGGCATGCTCTTTGTTTGCAATACCCTTGCTCCCATCTACGTGGCTCTCGCCCTTATCGGTTTCGGCAACTCGAACATCTTCTCGATAGTGTTCTCGCAGGCACTTCTCAATAGCCCCGACGAGAAGAACGAAGTGTCGGGTCTGATGATTATGGGTCTGTTCGGTGGCACCGTCTTCCCCCTCGCCATGGGCGTGGCTTCGACAGCCCTAGGTCAGGCCGGCGCTGTCGGCGTGATGACACTCGGTGTTGTCTATCTGCTCTACTTCACGCTGCGCATCAAGGTGTACAACGTGCCCGAAAACAAGTAAATAATTATTCACCTCCCTTCATAACCATATAATCATAACAACCAAAATTTACCACCATGCATACACCCGCTAAAGACATCAAAGACCTCGTAATCGGTATGGGCGAAGCCCTGTGGGACGTCCTGCCCGAAGGAAAAAAGATAGGTGGCGCTCCCGCCAACTTCGCTTACCACGTATCGCAGTTCGGACTGCCCAGCTGTGTTGTCAGTGCCGTCGGCGCCGACGCACTCGGCAAGGAAATAATCGATAACTTCAAGCATAAAGGTCTCAACTTCCTCATCCCCGAGGTGCCTTATCCTACCGGCACAGTTCAGGTGGAAGTCGACGAGGCAGGCGTGCCTCAATACGACATCAAGGAGAACGTAGCATGGGACAACATCCCCTACACCGCACCCCTGGAAGACCTCGCACAGCGTACTAAGGCTGTCTGCTTCGGTTCGCTGGCACAGCGCAATGTGGTGTCGCGCAACACCATCAACCGCTTCCTCGACGCCATGCCCACCGATCCCGACCGCCTCGTTGTGTTCGACGTCAACCTCCGCCAGGGTTTCTATACCAAGGACATCCTCTGCAACTCGATGGAGCGTTGCAATATCCTCAAGATCAACGATGAGGAACTCGTTACCGTCAGTCGGATGTTCGGTTACCCGGGCATCGACCTGCAGGACAAGTGCTGGATACTGTTGGGCAAGTATAACCTGAAAATGCTTATCCTCACCTGCGGCATCAACGGCAGCTATGTCTTCACCCCCGGCAACGTGTCGTTCCAGCCCACCCCCACAGTAGAAGTGGCCGACACCGTGGGAGCCGGTGACTCGTTCACCGCCGCCTTCATCGCCGGCATCCTCAAGGGCAAGAGCGTCCCCGAGGCCCATGCCCTGGCCGTTCAGACCTCAGCCTTCGTCTGCACCAAAAACGGCGCCATGCCCAAACTCCCCAAAGAACTCACCGAAGCCTGATAACCACTCTCCGTACCTATTTCCGCCGGCACCCTCTCCCGTGGGGTGTCGGCGTATTTGCATATCATAATTATTTTGAGTACCTTTGTGATATGAATGACAACGAGATGAAGGACGTAGCGGTGGCTGAGCGCCGGCCACTCCTCGGGATGACCCTCGAGGGGTTGCGCGAGGTATGTGCCCGCGTGGGCGCCAAGCCATTTGCTGCCAAGCAGATAGCGCGCTGGCTGTATGTGGCCCGCGTGACCGACATCGAGGCTATGACCGACCTGTCGAAGCCCGTGCGTGCCCGCATGGCCGAACTATACACCGTGGGTCGCGAGACCCCTATAGGTGAAGCGCGCAGTACCGACGGCACCGTCAAGTACCTGTTTCGCGGCACGGCCGGTCGCGATGTCGAGGCTGTGTATATCCCCGACCGCGAGCGCGCTACCTTGTGCGTGTCGTCGCAGGCCGGTTGTCGCATGGGTTGTAAGTTCTGCATGACCGGTCGCCAGGGTTATCACGGCAACCTGACCGTGGCGCAGATTATCAATCAGGTGCTCAGCATCGACGACTCCGAGTCGCTGACCAACCTCGTGTTCATGGGCATGGGTGAGCCGTCGGACAATATCGACGCCGTCCTGCAGGCCATCGAGATACTCACTGCCCCGTGGGGTATGGCCTGGAGCCCCAAACGCATTACCGTGTCAACTATTGGCCGGTTGCCCGAGATAGAGCGATTCCTCAACGAGACCAAGGTTCATATAGCCATCAGTGTTCATTCGCCGTTCGCCGACTCGCGCGCCCGGCTCATGCCCTCCGAACGGGCGTGGCATCTGCACGACATCTTCCGCGTGCTGGCGCGCTACGACTGGCGCAAGCAGCGCCGGCTGTCGGTCGAGTATATTATGTGGCGCGGGCTTAACGACGACCTGCGTCATGCCGACGCGTTGGCGCGACTGGTCAAGCCCGTCGATGCGCGCGTCAACCTGATACGCTTCCACGATATAGGCGATACCGCCCTGCAACCCTGCAACCGCGAGACGATGGAGCGATTCCGCGACCGTCTGAACGCGCTCGGCGTCACCGCCACCATCCGGGCCTCGCGCGGCGAGGACATAATGGCCGCCTGCGGTATGCTGGCCGGCGCAGCCAAACCAACTAATTAACTTTTTACCATGTCTTATTCACTTCCCACCATAGCCATTTCGCACGGCGACATCAACGGTATCGGTTACGAGGTTATCCTCAAGGCGTTCGAGGACGAGCGTCTCGCCGAGCTCTGCACGCCCGTGCTGTTCGGTTCGGCCAAAATCCTGGCCATGTACCGCAAGCAGCTCGGACTGACCACCAACTACAACATCATCGACAATCCTGCTCAGGCCAAGCCGGGCGTACTCAACATAATCAACTGCGTGGCCGACGACATCAAGGTCGAACCCGGCGTGTCGAGCACCGTGGCAGGCGAGGCGGCGCTGGCCAGTCTTGAGGCAGCCGTGCGAGCAGTGGCGTCGGGCGAACTCGATGTTCTCGTCACCGCCCCCATCAACAAGAAGAATATCCAGAGTCAGACATTTGTATTCCCGGGTCTCACGGAGTATCTGGAGAGCGTGGCCGGACCGGACTCGAAGGCACTGATGATACTGACGTCCGAGAATCTGCGCGTCGCCCTCGTCACAACCCATTTGCCCATCTCGGCTGTACCCGCAGCAATCACCGAGGAAGCTGTACTCGAGAAGTTGCGCCTGTTCAACCGGTCGTTGCGTCGTGACTTCGGCGTCCATCACCCCCGCATAGCTGTTCTGTCGCTCAATCCCCATGCCGGCGAGGACGGTCTGTTGGGCTCGGAGGAGAACGACATAATCATTCCGGCCATTGCCAAAGCCAAGGAGGAGAAGATCATGGCATTCGGCCCCTACGCAGCCGATGGCTTCTTCGGCAGCGGCCGTTTCGTCAAGTTTGACGGTGTCCTGGCCATGTATCACGACCAGGGATTGGCTCCGTTCAAGGTGATGGCCATGGATTCGGGCATCAATTTCACCGCCGGACTGCCCTGGGTGCGCACGTCGCCTGACCATGGCACAGGTTACGACATCAGCGGACGTGGCGAGGCTTCGGCCGACTCGATGCGCGCAGCCATCTATGAAGCTATCGACATCTTCCGTCACCGCAAGCATGACGACGAGGCCAACGAGCGCCCCCTGCGTCGCCAGTATCAGGACAAATCGGGCGACTAACCATTCCAAGCTGATATAATATGAATTACGCCATAATAGCTGCCGGCGAAGGCAGCCGCCTCGTTCAGGAGGGTGTTCCTGTTCCCAAACCGTTGGTCGACCTCGACGGCCGACCCATGATACGCCGACTTATCGACATCTTTACCGAGCTTGGCGCCGAAGCTATCTCGGTGATTGTCAACGAGCAGATGACAGCCGTTCGCGAGTATGTCGAGGCGCTTGCCCCGACGTTGCCGTGCCCGCTGAACCTCGTTGTCAAGTCGACACCCAGCTCGATGCACAGCTTCATGGAGGTATCCCGAGTGTTTCCTGCCGGCTCGAAGTTTATCCTCACAACGGTCGACACCGTGTTCCGCGCAGACGACTTTGCAGGTTATGTCCGTGCCTTCGAGGAGGCCCCTGCCGATGTTGACGGCGTGATGGGCGTCACCACGTTTATCGAGGACGAAAAACCTCTCTACGTCGATGTCAATGACCGGGGACGCATCACCGCCTTCTGCGACGAACCCTTCCCCGGCATGCGTTATATCAGCGCCGGCATATACGGCCTGACGACACCGGCTCTCGATGTGCTCCGCCGCTGTATCGACACGGGTGTAAGCCGCATGCGCAATTATCAGCGCGCACTCGTGGCTGACGGCCTCAACCTTCGCGCATACGACCTTGGCAAGGTGCTCGACGTCGATCATGCCGGCGATATCGAGGCCGCCCGCCGCTTCATCTCCTGAACCATTTGGGTGCTTGTGGTGTTATAAGGGTAAATACGATAATTTTTAATATTAACAACCCCATAACACACGATTCTAAATTATGAAAGCACTCAATGTATTCTTAGCAGTAGCAGGCGGTGTGGCAGTAGGTGCCGCACTTGGCGTTCTTTTTGCACCCCGTTCCGGCAAGGAAAGCCGCGACGCACTCGTTGATTACCTCAAGGCCAAATGTCCCGGCATGAAGGAAGCACGTCTTAACGCCCTGGCTGACAAGATCCGCGAAGAAATCGAAGAAGCTTAATTGTAAATTCTAAATTTTCAATTCTCAATTCTAAATTTTCAATTTATGAAAGCTCTTACTATATTTCTCGGCGGTCTGGCCGTCGGCGCTGCCGCCGGTGTATTGCTCGCACCAGATAAAGGCGCGAACACCCGCGACCGTGTAAAGGCTCTGCTAAAGAAACGCGGCATTCTGCCCTCAAACGAAATTGATATCCTCATCGAGGAACTCAGCAGCGAAGTGGACGGCGAAGGCTTCGGCGAAGCTGTCCGTCCCGAAAAATAACATATCAAACGGATAGCGCAGGTTGTGGGTCCTAAGGGGCTGACTAAGCCTGCGCGTCTGTTTTAAGATCTTGCTAAACAAGCTCTAACTTTTCATCACACATGGCACAAGAACAATCCATAGCGCAATCGGTCGGCACGATAGTCAAGGGCGTCAAGCGCCTGGGCATACTCTACTTCGAGAAGGCCCGCCTCAAGACCACCGAGAAGATCACCATACTGCTGTCGACGATAGCATTCTCGGCAGTGATAATGGCACTCGGCATCGTGTGCCTCGTTTTTGTGTCGATAGGAATCGGTCACCTGCTTGCCACGAGCATCGCACCGCATCTGGCCTACCTCATCGTGGCCGCGTTCTACCTCATTCTGTTCGTAACGGTTATCGCGCTGCGTCGCAAGCTGTTTGTTGATCCCATCGCGCGCTTTATGTCGCGTCTGCTTGTCGAGGAACCCGAGGAGGAGCGCGCCGAGCGCATCGTCGAATCCGGCAAGCAATCTGCCGTACCGGCCAAAACGCAGGAAGGAGGTGAGGCATGATCATGAAACCGCTCACTGACCGCAAGTGGAAGGGTTACACCCTCGACGAACTGCAACACCAGCGCACCATCAACGACGCCCGCATCCTCGTGCAGAAGATGGCGCTCAAACACCAAATCGACCGGCTGCAGACCACCCGCAAGCGCGACAAAGGTGTCTTCCAGAAGATGCTGTCCGCCCTGAGCTACGTCGACTACGCCGTCCTTGGCATCACCCTTGCCCGCCGCGTCGCCTCCATCATCTCCCGCCTCCGCAAATAAACCTCTTTTTTATAGCACGACAATCCCGCATTATGCCTTGACTTGTACGTATACATCAAGTAGACATCAAGATGATATTAGGGGCTATTTACAGTCCGGAAAGAACTAAATTATTTCCCAATACCCTCCCTTCGTAGAACCTACTCTACGAATAAGTCCGCCTGTAATTAGACTTTCGAGTCTTCTTTTGACGCTGCTATCGTGAAGCCCGATTTCTTTTGCAATTTCAGCCCGAGTTATTTGAGGATTGGCTTTGAGCAATTGAAGAATCTTTAGTTTATCATCAGCCAATTGGTCGGTCTGGGTAGTTTTTTGGTCGGTCTGGGTAGTTGTCCGGGTAGTTTCTTGGTCGGTCTGGGTAGTTTCTTGGTCGACCAGGTCTGCGTAGAGTTCGAGCATGGCTTTGACATCCTGGTCGTGTCCTCCTGTTGAGAGGGTTAAGGTCGTGCGGTCTACTCCATTATTGTAGGTTTCTTCAATTAAGGCAGGAGTATGGTAAACCTTTTCCCAGACGTTGCAGATACCGCTTAGTCCGCTGCCGGCGCGTTCACCGAATTCTATCAGTGAGAAAATCTTGAGCATAATGCCGTTGCGTGGATCGGAAATGCCACCGTTTATGGCTTCTGTGAGTGATATGCGGACCGAACCGGGGTTCGACAACTTGTAACCTTCGGAAGATTTCTGAATGACCAAGCCTTGACGTCCATAAAAATCAGCGTGGACAGCCATATTGGTGACGGCCTCTCTTAGAAGTTTATGGATTGGGGTGTCGTCAATCCGCCGATTGCCCTTTAACACAAATGGTACTTTCAATCCTTGCTGCATTCGGCGCAATACTTCGATTACAAAATCAAATATGTTGCCGCTCCAGTCGCCGGATGTCGACACTATACGGTCAGTCCAACGGGTAACGCCCAGGGAGCGGTTTTCTTGATAGTCAAGAAAGTAGTTTGGAAATTCACGGGTGATCTCATATTCGTAGCCAAACATCAGTAGTCCGGCGGCCGTCGGATGGTATTTTCCATCCTCACTAATGCCTATTGCGCCGATCTTACGCAGAAACATCTCATCATCTTCACTATTCCAAAGGTGATTAGTGTGGGTAGACCGAAAAAAGTTTCGATAGCCCTTTATGGAGTCTTTGCAGAAAACGGTCATGTCCATATTGTCAAGAACCTTAGCGTCTTGAGGAACGTAAGCAGCGTCCCGGAACATCAACGACATCTCATCAATAGAACAGTGATAGTCTCCCTCATGATTGCGACGGAAGGTGCCTGATTTGGGATCCAATCCGACATAGACCGGGCGCGCAGTCCGTTCGGCACGAGGGACACGGATTACAAGGATTTTTTTGCCATCAATTACTTCCTGTTTAACCATGCTATGGGTGACGATGTTGGCGCTAATTTTTTGGCGATTGTTGACCATGTTCCAGAAATCTTTCTGAAGTTTCTCTACATCTACATCTTCAGGATGTAGGGTGCCATCTTCTGCCTCGCTCACGCCAAGCAGGATGATGCCACCATCAGTATTAGCAAATGCGGAGTATGTCTCCCAAAAAGAACCAGGAAAGCCGCCCTTGGCCTTCTTGGCTTCAAGTTGATTATGTTCTCGATACTCGTCTAATTTGCTTAAGTCAAATCCTACCATGGCGATGAAACATTCGATTAGCGTTAACAATGCAAAATTAAAAAAAATCTATCAGTTAATCAAGAATGTAGGAGGCTATTTGAATGTCAGGGATCGGAGGTTTCGTACATGGGATTTTTTTTGTAAATTTGTGGGATGGAAAAGAGATTGCAAAATGAGGTGCAGCAGGCGGTGTTCAGCATGAGGTATTTTCTGACGGCGGGCGAGTCGAATGCCCGCGGCGAGATGCCGATGACGTTGGCCGCTGAGCGTCTTATAGAAATTGCCACAAACCATGCCAATGCCCTCGGTATCGGTTATGCCACTCTGTCGCCTCTTGGCGTCGGATGGGTGTTGTCGCGTCTGAGTATCAAAATGTTGCGCACACCCAGGATAAACGAATACTACACCATAACGACGTGGATCGAGTCGTGGAACCGCTTGCTTAGTGAGCGGTGCTTCCGATTTGACGACGGCGAAGGCAAAGTGATAGGGTGGGGACGCACCACATGGGCCACCATTGACGTGGCAACGCGCAAGGCTGCCGATCTGACCCGGTTTGCGTCGGATGCGCTGCTCGGTCACGGCATGGTGTGCGAGCTGCCGCGTATGCGCAATCATCAGCCGGTGGACGCAACAGAAGCCGTGTCCCTCACTTTCCGCTTCATGGACCTCGACTTCAACCGTCACGTCAACTCGGTGCGCTATATCGAGCACATCCTCAACCTGTGGCCGCTTGAACACTACGACCGCTACCGGGTGGAGAGCTTCGAGATAGCCTATCGCCGCGAATGTCTCGCCGGTCAAACGGTACTTATGGCCGTAGGAGCCAACGGAGTGCCCGACAACGCGTCGGTCGACTTGTTGCGCGATGACGAACGCGTTGTAACCGCTGTTGTTAATTTTGTGAACGACCCTATAAGTGTATGATAGACAAAAAGATACTTGATAATTTCGGCAACGGAGCATACTTCGTTACCGGCATCGATACCGATGCGGGCAAGACGTACTGTACAGCTTGGCTGGCTCGTCAACTCATGGACGCCGGACGCACCGTCATCACTCAGAAATTTATCCAGACAGGTAACGTAGGTCACAGCGAGGACATCGACGCCCACCGCAAATTGACCGGTACGGGCATGCTGCCCGAGGATGCCGAAGGATTGACGGCGCCTATCATTTTCTCGTACCCCGCTTCGGCGCAGTTGGCTGCGCGCATTGACGGCAAGGTTATCGACCTGAGCCTTATCGACCATGCCCGTGCCGAACTGGAGCGCCGGTTTGATATTGTGCTTGTCGAGGGTGCCGGCGGTATGATGGTGCCGATCACCGAGACATTCTTTGCCATCGATTACGCAACATCGCGCGACCTCCCCGTTATCCTGGTCACCAACAGTCGATTAGGCTCCATCAACCATACGGTTCTGTCGCTTGAGGCCGTTAAGGTGCGTGGGCTGCGCCTGGCCGCCGTGCTTTACAATACCTACTTTGACCGTGACAAAGAGATCAGCGCCGACACACGCGGATTCATAGAGCGCTACGTCGCAGCCCATTTCCCCGGCACACCCGTTCTCGACGTACCTACTTTATAACAATGTGACGGTTGTCGAGCGCCACATTGTGCATGGCGAAAGGTGTATCCCTTTCGGTTGACGAGGTGACGAAGATGGCGCCATAGACACCGCTATCCTTAACCTCGGCCAGTCTTGTGATCATCGCCGAAGCCCTCTCAAGGCCAAGTACCATCGAGGCCGTAGCAAGGGCGTCGGCAGTCATAGCGTCGCTGCAAACGACGGTAGCTGAGAGTATATCGGTGATGACGGGTCGACCTGTCACAGGCGATATGGTGTGGTACACCAATGTGCCGTCGGGCTCGCGACGGAAGTTGCGGTAGTTGCCGCTGGTGGCCATGGCCGCGTCGGTCAGTTCGGCTACAGCCAGACGCGTGTGAACCCCCGACTTGTCCGGCACCGGGGCGTCGATCTGTACTGCCCATGCAGTTCCGCGCGGACTAAGTCCTGCTCCGCGGACTTCGCCGCCAATCTCAACCATATAGTCGGTGATGCCGTTATTAGCCAATGCCTCGGCCACGCAATCCACTCCGTAGCCCTTGGCAATAGCCCCGAAATCGAGACGCATGGCCGGATGGGCAAAGTGTACCGAGTCAACACCGACCATTACTTTAGCCATACCGACAGAGACAAGAGCGCTGTCGATGTCGGCAGTCGAAGGATTAGCCTTTGCCTCGCCGGCCCCGAACCCCCATATATCGACCAACGGACCGAGTGTGGGATCGAAAGCGCCGTCCGAGGCGCGGTTTATGTCAGCCGAGGTGTTGCACAATCTCAGGAAATGTGCCGACGGGTGGTGCAACCGACCCGCGACGTTAAGGCGTACTATCTCCGACGTCGGGCTGAACGCATTGGCCGCCGAGTCGACTGCGGCGATGGCTGTCGTGACGGCTGCCCGAACAGCGTCTGAGTCACCTCCTTTGGTAGGATTGTACGTTATGGAATACGTTGTACCCCAAACAACTCCGGTGATGCGTTCGGGGACGTATGTGCCGTCTGAATCGGCGCACGATGCCAACGAAAGTAGAGCGATAAATATGGCAAATATGGACAATTTCATTTTCCGGAAGTATTTTTAATGCTGCAAAATTAGTATTTTTCGTCGAAAATAACGAACTTTGTCTGCCACTATCCGTTAACTCGGTAGTAATGAATTAACCGACATAAAAATACAACAGCATGAAGAACTTTCTTTTTCTGGCAAACGGCTTTGAGGAAATCGAAGCCATCGCTACAGTCGATGTCCTGCGTCGCGCCGGCCTCGACATAACCACAGTGTCCATCCACCACGATCATAATGTGACCGGCGCGCACGGCGTATCGGTCAAGGCCGACATCACTTTCAAGGAGGCTGATTTCAGCGACAGCGACTGGCTGATACTGCCGGGCGGTATGCCCGGAGCAACCAACCTTCACGAGTTTGACGCACTCAACGACCTCATCAAGGTGCACTCCGGCAAAGGTCGCCACGTCGCCGCAATCTGCGCATCGCCCGCTGTCGTGCTTGCCGCTACCGGTATCCTCGACGGCAAGAAAGCCACCTGCTATCCAGGCTTCGAGACAGCACTCGTTGCTGCCAACGCCGTGCCCACCGAAGGCCGAGTTGTCGTCGACGGCAATATCGTCACCGCCAACGGACCCGCATCGGCCGTGCCCTTCGCTCTCGAGATCGCCCGCATCACCAAAGGTGACGCTGTCGCTGCCGAAGTCGCCGCCGGCATGCTCTGTTGAGGTGTTTTTGTTAAACTATGTGCATAATCCGTAATTTATGTTACGGATAGAGATTTTAAGCAAATATGCGTTAATGGCTGTTAACGCATATTTGCATTTCGGGAATTTCCGTCGTACCTTTGCTGTGGAAATTCGACACAATTGAAAATCCGGCCTTGACTTAGACCTTATCATCCCTTAGAATGATTCGGAAGGTCCCCTATCAGTAGCCGTTCGAATCTGAATCAAGGCATTTCAGGCACCTGTCGACTTCGTCGTGAGATGCAGACCACGGTGTAGTGCCGAAATTCCGGTATAAGTAAGTATGATATACTCTCTACACCGTCTGACAGACACAAAGGTGTTCGACAGACGAAATGCCAAGACAATCCGGCGAGCTGCCTGTGAAGGCAACCCGCCGGATTCGCTTTATCCCCCCTCGTTTGATCTAAGACAGAGGGACAGTGGTCTAAGACCGGGGAACTATATTTTATTAATTGAAAATTGATAATTGAAAATTAATAATTAGCCTCCTTTTGGGGAGGTTTGGAGGGGTCAGTAGCTCGTAGTTAGTTAGAGCGGTGGGAGGAGGAGGGCGGTGTCGAGGATGCGGTGGGCTTCGGCGATGGTGGTGACGTCGGAGATGACGAACGAGCGGCGGCCGGCGTTCTCGCGGATGCGTACGCGGCGTGGGTTGAGCTGCAGGTAGTGGAGCAGGCGACCGAACATCGCCGACTGGTAGTAGGCCTTGTTGGAGTCGTCGACGAAGTACAGGTACATGAGGCCGCCGCGCAGGTTGACCTTCTCAATGCCGAGACGTCGGGCGAGGCGACGCAGTCGCGGCACGAGCAGCAGTTCGCGGGTGACATCGGGGACAGGGCCGAAACGGTCGACGAGGCGATCCTCGAAGGCGCGCAGTTCGTCCTCGCGCTCTATCGAGTCGAGTTCGCGGTACAGATTGATGCGTTCGCTCTCCTGCGGCACGTAGGTGGCGGGCAGGAGCACCTCGAGGTCGGACTCGATGGTGGTGTCGGCTACATAGTCGGTGCCACCATCCTCGGCAGTCGTGCCGGCGCCGCCGGATGCGGTGAGGGTGCCTGCAAACTCCTCGGTATTGAGTTCGACGACAGCCTCGCGCAGAATCTTCTGGTAAGTCTCGTAGCCGAGGTCGGCGATAAAGCCGCTCTGCTCGGCACCGAGCAGGTTGCCGGCGCCGC
>CAZNGJ010000038.1:5949-19857 GCA_964572615.1 uncultured Bacteroides sp. | reverse complement strand
GGCAACAAAGCCCGATTCCGACTTGGGCAACAATGCCCTCTTCTGACATAGTACAACACAATAACAAAATATGCGAGTCAAAATACATCACGAAGGTACCAACATACTGATTGTATCGCTCGTCCTCATACTGCTGATCAATGTGCCGCTGTGGCTTTGGGTACGACCCATGAGCATAGCGACATGCTCGACCGTTGTCTTCGGCGTACTCTATATGCTGATAGTCAACTTCTTCCGTTCGCCCAAGCGCGCCTTCCCCGGCAACCCCGAGAATGCCGTCGTATCAAGCGCTGACGGCAAGGTGGTCGCCATCGAGGAGGTCTACGAACCCGAGTACCTCAAGTGCCGCTGCATCCAGGTGTCGGTGTTCATGAGCATCCTCAACGTTCACGCCAACTGGTTTCCCGTCGACGGCAAGGTGATCTACGTCAAGCACCACTCCGGGCGCTTCCTGGCCGCATATCTGCCCAAGTCGAGCACCGAGAACGAGCGTTCCACCGTGGTCATCGAGACTCCGCACGGACAGAAGGTGCTGATGCGTCAGATAGCCGGCGCCATGGCCCGCCGCATCGTCACCTACGCCGAGCCCGGCATCGAGGCTTGCATCGACGACCACATGGGCTTCATCAAGTTCGGCTCGCGCATCGACCTCTACCTGCCCCTCGGCACCGAAATCTTTGTCAGCCTCGACAACAAGACCATCGGCGGTGTCACCCAAATAGGCCGTCTGCGCCCCGACCGCAACCCCGACCTTTACAAGTAATCTCCTTGCTATGAACATCATTATCAAATCGATACCCAATACCATCACCTGCCTCAACCTCCTGTCGGGCTGCCTTGCCATCATGATGGCATTCCGCCCCACCGAGACATTCGGCTTCGGATGGGCCGGCTGGCAGTGGTCGGTGGCCTTCATGTTTGCCGCCACCGTCTTCGACTTCTTCGACGGGTTCGCCGCGCGCGCCCTCAAGGCTTACAGCGACTTAGGTAAGGAACTCGACTCGCTGTGCGACCTGGTGAGCTTCGGCGTCGCCCCGGCCATGCTGCTGTTCAATATGCTCAACTACTACCTCGGTTACTCGTGGGTGAACTGCATCGCCTTCCTCATCCCCCTGATGGGCGCGCTGCGACTGGCGCGCTTCAACGTGCGCGACGCCGAGGGCGACAACTCGGTCTTCCACGGCCTTCCCATCCCCGCCAACGCCTTGTTCTGGATAGGCTACGTCAGCTGGATCAGCAAGTACGGCACCCCCGAACTCTACGTCGTCATCCTCGGCGTGCTGCTCGTGTCGTTGTCCATGGTGTCCAACCTCATCCTGCCGTCGCTCAAGTTCCATAGCTACGGCCTGCGCGGCAATATCGCCCGCTACGCAATCATCGTCGTCACCATCGCGGCCCTGTGCATCTTCGGGCTGTCGGGTCTGGTATGGGCCATCCTCGTCTATCTTTTCATGGGCGTGTTCACCCCTGCCCCTAAGGAAGGAGAGTCGGCGCAATGAGTTTCTTCGGACTGCTGTTTCTCATCTTCCTCGGGTGGATTGTCTACAACGTGGCACGCATATACCTGCGCGTCCGCGCCATCCGTCGCCAAGGTCAGGACATTTTCAACCAATTCATGGGCGGCTTCGGCGGCGCAAACCCTGCCGGCAGCAACCCCGGCGGCGGTCAATCGCCTCAACCCGAGCCCGAACCCAAACGGCCCGCTAAGAAGATCGACCCCGACGTGGGCGAGTACGTCCGCTTCGAGGAAATCACCGTCACCACCGAGGAATCATCCACTCTCCACGCCGACGGCACACAGACCGACACCACCCGCGTCACCGTCGAGGACCAGGTGGTCGATGTCGAGTGGGAGGACCTGCCCCCGGCCGACAAAAAGTAACAGAATTATAGAATTTATCAGCATCTAATAGTTATGAACCCATACACCTTCTTCGAAGAACTCAAAAAGAACAACAACCGCCCCTGGTTTGCCGAAAACAAGCCCCGCTACGAGGAAATCCGTCAGTGGTGGACCGAGGGTATGGCCAAGGTACACGCCATGGTGGCCGACACATGGCCCGAAGTGCGGTACAGCGATGTCAAAACATTCCGCATCTACCGTGACACCCGTTTTTCGGCCGACAAGACCCCATATAAGACCCACATAGGCAGTACGTTGGCACCTCCGCGCTCGGCCGACGTCCACCATCCCGGCGTGTATATGGAGTGCGGCATCCCCGACGCCGACAGCGGCGTATTTGCCGGCGTGTGGTGCCCCGAGTCGAACGACCTCAAGAAGTTGCGCCACGCCATCGTCGACAACATCGAGGAGTGGGAGGAGATAGTCAATGCTCCCGAGCTCAACGCCCTCTACGGCGACTGGTTCGGCGAGCGTCTCAAGACGGCGCCCAAGGGTTGGCCCAAGGACCACCCGCAAATCGAGTACCTGCGGCTCAAGCACATAGGCCGGGCGGCAGCCATAACCCGCCGTCAGTTCATGTCGGCCGACTGGCCCGAGCTCATCGCCGAGCGCATCACCGCCGCCGTCCCCCTGCTCCGTTTCCTCGACTACTCGCTGAATGAGGAGTAGCCCCACCCCGGCCCTCCCCAAAGGGGAGGGGGTGAATCACGACGTCAAGACCCACGGCCCCTCCCCGGCCCTCCCCGAAGGGGAGGGGGTGAATCCCGATTAATCTCGATTTGTCCGGATTAATCGGGATTAATCTTGAATTATCGGGATTAATCATGATAAATCTCGATTTATCTCGATAAATCAGAGAGCATTTCGGGATTAATCAGGTTAAATCCCGATTTATCTCGATAATTCAGAGAAAACTTCGGGATTAATCATGATAAATCTCGATTTATCTCGATAATTCCCGTCGGGAATTGTTGGAAATTAAAAAAATTTAGCGTACCTTTGCGGGAAGCAAGCAAAATCAATAATCATAATACCAATCTTTTAACCTTTCAGCCCATGAAATTTCTACTTACATTGGCATTGACTGCGGCGCTCGCGTCGCCGTCGCTGTGTGCGTTCGATTTTCAGGTCAAGAACATCGAGCGTGTTCCGGTCAAGGCTACTTCGGAGACTTTCCATCCGGTGTTCAGCGCCGACGGCAAGTCGCTGATTGTGACCTCCGAAGCCTATCAGGGCCTGGGTACCGTCAGTCTGGCCGACGGCAAGTACCGCCGACTCACCGACCGTGACGGCGCCGGCTACCGCTTCGCCCAGAACGCCGACGGCAGCCAGATCGTCGTACGCGAAAACGACTTCATCACCCAGAAGCTCAGTCTCTACCTCATCGATGTCGAGCAGGCCACCGAAGAGTGCATCATGCCCGTTGTCGAAAACACCAACACTCTGGTGCTCAACGAGGGTGTCGTGGCCTTCGCCGAACCTGTCGAGCGCAAGGTCGTTACCCGCATCGACCCCCGCACCCCCCGCACCATGGCCGCCAAGGTGGCCGCTACGCCCCTACTGACCGAGGAAGACCTCAAGCTGGTACTCTACAAGGACGGTCAGCGCATCGAGGTCGACCCCATCATGGCCACTACCGGTGAGGATGTCAACTACTGCTGGAGCAGCCTCAGCCCCGACGGCCAGCGCATGCTCTTCGTGGCACGCAACGACGCCTATACCTGCCGCCTCGACGGCAGCGACCTGGTCAACCTCGGCCCCATCCACGCCCCCGTGTGGCGCGATAACAACACCGTGGTCGGCATGAACGACGCCGACGACGGTCACTTCTTCACATCGTCGAACATCGTGGCTGCCGACATCAAGTCGGCCGAGGTAATCCAGCTCACCCCCGACTCGGACGAAATCAAGATGTATCCCGCTGTGTCGGCCGACGGCAACCGCATCGCCTACCACACCACCGACGGCGACATCTACATCATCAACCTCGAACCCGTAACCAAATAACCAAGTGCGTCCCATGAAATTCAGCATCAAATCCCTGGGCACACTTGCCCTTTCGCTCACGCTCGCCATGGGCAGCGTGATGCCTGCTTCGGCCGCTGTATTCACCGGCAAGAAGTACTACATCAACCCCGGCCACGGCGGTCACGACAGCAACGACCGTCCCACCCCGCTGCCTCTCGGCGTCACCATCTTCTACGAGTCGGACGGCACCCTTAGCCGCGGTCTGTTCATGCGCGACTTCATAACAACTTACGGTGGCTCGGTCAAGATGAGCCGTACCACCAACACGTCGGCCGACGACCTGGCTCTGTCAACCATTGCCGCCCAGTCCAACTCGTACGCCGGCTACTTCATGTCGCTGCACACCAACGGCGCCAACAACTCGGCCAACTACATAGTGGCTTTCTTCCGTTCGTCAGCGTCATCGCCCTCAACTAACTACAAAGCCGGCAGTCAGGCCATGACCAAGGCCGCTGTCGACTGGCAGAACAACAACCACCTGTCCAACCTGACCTACACCACCCAGCGCGCTCTCGGCGACTACTCGTTCTACGGCTACAACCTCGGCGTACTCCGCACCAATACCCAAGCCGGCTACCTCGTCGAAACCATCTTCCACGACTACCGCCCCGACGGTCTGCGACTCAAGAGCGACGTCTACAACAAGTACACCGCCTGGCAGCTCGTCATGGCCGCCCGTCAGAACTCGGGTGGCACCTCGTCCACAGCCAACGGCAACATCAAGGGTTGTATCATCGGTGACATCCGCGACAAGAGCGAAAGCTGCGGCTACACCAACTACACCTCGCGCGGCCGCGACACCTACTTGGCTGTCAACGGTGCCAAGGTTACCCTCAAGAAGGCCGACGGCACCACCGTAACGAGCATGAAAACCGACAATTGCCACAACGGCCTGTTCGGCTTCTTCGAACTCGCTGCCGGCACCTATACCCTCGAGTTTACCAAGTCGGGCTACAAGACTCAGACCAAGACAGTTACCGTGGCCAACAACGCCTCGACCAAGGTGCTCATCGACTTCGTCAAGGGTACCAACACAGGTATCTCGGTAGCTCCCTCGTCGACCTACGCCAGCTTCGACGGTAACTTCCAGACTGTCACCCTCGACGCTCCCGTCACCACCGAGACTGCCGAGAAGGTTCAGTTTGCTGTCACCGCATCGGGTCTGACATCGAACATCACCATCACCAGCTCGGACGATGTTGTCTTCCACCCCAACAAAACCAGCATCGCTGCCGACGGCTCAGAAAAATTCATGGTTCGCTTCATGCCCGAAACAGCCGGCGACTACAAGGGTACCATCACCCTCAAGAGCGGCTCGTACTCGGCCAAGATCAACCTGACCGGTAAGGCTGTCAATCCCAAGCTGGTGTTCAACAACGGCTACACGCTCGGCGAAAATACCGGTAAGACTCGAGATTGGGTTCCGAAGAAAGCTGACGGCTCGGCCGACTGGAGCAAGCTGCGCAACATGTGCTTCGGCGGCGGCAAGCTCTACATCGTCAACCCCAGCGACGCTATTATATATGTAGTAAAGGCTCAGAATGCCGAACTCATCAAGACGCTCGATATGACCGGCGTCGAAGGTGGTACATTCAAGGTAATGGACGTCAAGTACAAGAACGGCAAGATTATCGCTTGTAACCTTGCAGGCAACGCCACCGATCCCCTCAAAGTGTACGTCTGGAACAATGACAATGTCGAGCCCAAGTGCATCCTCAACACCACCAAGCACAGCTCGCGTCTGGGTGACACATTCGACATCGACGGCAACCTGACCACCGGTCGCCTCATCTTCGGCTTCGGCGGTACTAACACCGAAAACAGCGCTGTCTACACCTACGACATCACCGAAGGCACCGTGGCTACCAAGCCCACCGTCTACACCACTACCTACGACGACGGCAGCCTCATGAAGCTCGGCACATCGCCCCGCGCCGTTGCCGAAACCAACGAACGCTTCTGGGTAATGGGTCAGAGCCTCCAGCCCATCCTCGTCGGCGCTGACGGCACCGCCCACACCGCCATGAATACCACATCAATCAGCAAAAATGGTACCGCCATCGAAGGCAACGACTTCAAGCGCTTCAAGTACAAGGGCACTAACTACGCTCTCGTAACTACTTACGGCGAAAAGGGTACGGATTATAACGGAACCGCGATCACCGAGAACATCACCCGCGGCGGTGCAGCCCTTATCGACTGCTCCAACGGCTGGGGCGACGGCGAACTGCTCAAGAAGTATCCCGCAGCAGGTCTCGGCACCACCCGCAACACCAACTTCTCGACCTCGGTAGACTATAACGTCAACGGCTCGATCGGCGCTGAATTCTGGGTACTCATCTCCAACCAGGGCCTGGGTTACTTCAAGACCGGCACCGTGCCCAACTACGACATCACCGAACCCGTACTGACCACCGATGCCGAAAATGTCGACTTCGGCCAGGTACAGATTGGCAACACCGACACCCGCAAGTTCGGCGTGCAGGGCCATAACCTGACCAACGCCATCAGCGTCAGCGTCACCGGCACGGGCTTCAGCGTAACGCCCAAGTCGATCTCCAAGGCCGACGAAGGCGGCGACATCGTCGTTACCTTCGCACCCACCAAGGCCGGCGCCGTTACCGGCAAGCTGACCATCTCGACCCCCGGTGCCGAAGACAAGACATTCACCCTCAAGGGCGAAGGCGTCGAGGTTGTTGAAGATCCCGATCCCGTTGTTGAGATTGAAAGCCTCACCGAAATGTGGAACATCTCGGCCAACGCTAACAACGTGTCCGGCGACAACGCATGGGTAAGCCTCGCTACTCCCCACACCCGTTCGCTGGCCGTCAACGGCGACAACCTGTACGTCCTCAAGGCCAACACCTCGATGACCAACACCGAGATCCGTATCATCGACGCCAAGACCGGTAAGAACACCGGCAAGACCCTCGACTTGACAGGCGTTACGGGTGGCGTATGGCCCATCTCGCACATCGAGCGCTTCGGCAACGACCTGTACGCATCCAACTGCGCAGACGCTTCTAACCATCTCAAGGTTTATCGCTGGAGCAACTTCACCGGCAAACCCGAGGTTGTCCTCGACTATACCAAGCCCGAATCCACATGGGCTCGCCTCGGTGAAATCATGAGCACCTATGGAACCCCCGACAACGGCAAGCTGATGTTTGCTGTCTTGCCTACCGGTACCGGCGCCAAGACCACTTTGGTCATCTTCGACATCAAGAACGGTGTAGTCAACAGTACACCGACCATTATTCCTCTTGCTGCCACCCTCGGCGGTTCGAACTCGACAAACGGTATTCAATATTGTCCCGATGATGACACCTATCTGGTCATCACCAAAGACAATCTGCCTACTCGCGTCAAGGCCGACGGCACCAAGGTGGATGCCATGCCAACTGCAGCACTGACCAACAAGTATGGCTCAGACGGCAAGATCTTCAGCTTCGGCGAACACACCTACTTTATCGGTACTGCCTATAAGGGCTCGACAACCAACTCGCTTATCGGCAACGGTGTACTCGATGTTGTCGACATCACCTCCGGCATCGCCAAGGGTACCAAGAAGTTCACCATGCCCGCAGCAGGTCTTGGGTCGGGTGCCAACACCCAGTTCGCTACCGACTGCGACTACCAGATTCTCGACAAGGGTCGTACCGTTCAGCTTTTCGTTGCCATACCCCTGCAGGGCATCGCCGCCTACACCTACACCAAGCCGGCCAAGCAGCCCGAACCCGCCCGCGCTCACCACGCCTACAACCTGTCGGTTGAGCACTTCGAGGACAATACCTACGAGATTATCCCCGAGGATGAGCAGGGCGCTATGCTCAAGTTCCACCTCACCGGCGATGTTGACAATGTCCGCGTCCGCCTGTACGCCCGTCCCGACGGTCAGCGTAACGCTCCGGCCCGCATCACCGGCGCCGACATGACCGCTACCCCGGCTCATACTTTCGAACTCGGCCCCCGCGACGGCGGCGCCAACGAGTACTTCGTGCCCTTCGGCCACATCGGCAAGGGCTCGTACGACTGGGTACTCGAAGTCGAATCGACCCCCGTCGAGGTTTCCGGCCTCGTTGACCACAAGGCTCCCGCCACCATCTCTTACACCAACACTTCCACCGGCAAGACTACCGGTGTCAACGGCGGTGTGGCAGTAGTCGACAACCAGGACAGCCCCGCATTCGGTTACACCGTTGTGTCCAACGGTCTTGCACAGGGCTTCATGCTCTTCAAACCCGACCACTCGTACGTCAACACCTATTGCGCCAAGACTTCCGGTTGGGGCACCACCAACGTCTCGTCGACCTACCGTTCGGCAGCTCGCGACAACGGCAAGGTTTACACCATCGACTACGGTGATGGCGGCGCAGGTATCTGGGAATTCGATCCCCTGCACCCCGAAGACGACACCTACAACATCTTCGCTTCGCCCGGCGCAACCAAGGACTCCGGCGGTTGCTGGACCACCAAGGCAGGCGTAGTCATCGGTGGCGGCGGCTCGGGTCTGTGCTTCACCGGCACCGGTGCCGACACCAAGCTCTGGTCGTTCCAGGAAGACTATCCCTCGGCTAACTACAAGGTTGGCACATCGTACCACGGTAGCCTCTGCCGCTATGACATCGGCACCGCCGACTACATCACCAAGGCTCCCGTCAAGTTCGACGCCGTATCCGACCTGCTGGCTAACCAGAACGTCAACCTCACCGCCGACGGCAACCACGGTCTGTTCGCTTCGCAGATCCGCACATACTCTGCTGATGGTTCCACCAACGCAACCGGTTGCCCGAGCTTCGTTTATCTTGACACGGACGGTAACGTGCTCTACAACTCCGGCAACGACAAGCTGATGTTCAACAGCTGTTCTTCCGGTCTGGCCCTCAGCCCCGACCGCAGCATCATGGCTCTCGGCATGGGCGCTCAAGGTATCCGTCTGTTCGACGTCACCTGGAGCTCGAAGGGTGTGCCCTCGTTCACACTCCGCGAAGTCATCCCCGGCACCGAAGGCCTTGACGCACGTCAGCTCGACTTCGACAACGCCGGCAACCTCCTTGCCTACGTCAGCTCGACCGATGGAAATCTGTCCGGCGTCAACGTCTACGGCATCCGCCACACCGCGCCCATGGCAATGACAGTGTCGTCCAACGAACACTTCATCAATGCCACCACCACCGGTGTTGAGAACATCACCGTTGACGGCGACGAAGCCACACCCGTCTACTACGACGTGAAAGGCATCCGCATGCCCGACGGCGAAAAACTCGTGCCCGGCGTCTACCTCAAAGTCACCGGCACCACCGTCGAAAAAGTCCAAATCCGCTAACTGACTGACATCCCCCGGCGTCCCTGCGGACGCTGACACTCCCCTACCGGGTACAGCGAGCCTCCCTGCTCGCCGTACCCGGTTCTGTTTTCATATAAACCGGAAGCCTCCCCATTGGGGAGGTTTGGTGGGGCCACCCCGACGTCCCGCAGGGACGTAGACCTTCTGTAACCGGGTACGCCGCAGGCGTGCCCGGACAGAACCACCAATTAATAACTGGCGTCCGCCAGGACGCCGACCGAGCACGCAACCCCGAACGCCCATCGGGTCGGCGTACCTAACGGCACGCCTGAGCGCTGGGGGTGACCCCCTTTCCGGGCACGTCTCGCTCCGCTCGACGTACCCGGTTACGCGGTGGTCAACGTCCCGTCGGACGTCAAGGGTTGGGATAGTTTCATATATTTTCCTTATCTTTGTATTCTAATTACTTTCATTATGAACAACCCCCGCATACTCTACCCCGAACTGCCGATGACCCACCGCGTGGCCATACAACTCCGCTTCGGCGACTACGACATATTCCGCCACATCAACAACAACAGCTACATGGCCTACTTCGACCTCGGCAAATCCGAGTTCTTCAACGCCGCCATGGGGCGCCCCGTCACCCCCGCCGACCTCATGGCCGCCATCGTCAACATCAACGTCGACTTCCTGGCGCCCACCCCCGTCGGCCAACCCCTCGAGGTACAAACCGCCGTGGCACGCCTCGGCGAGCGCTCCTTCACCCTCTACCAGCGCATCGTCAACCCCCTGACCGCCGAAGTCAAAGCCCAAGCCACCACCACCCTCGCCGGCTTCGACATCGCCACCCAAGGCCCCGGCCCCCTCAACCCCACCCTCACCGCCGCCCTCCGCACCATGCCCTAACCGCTGTCACGACCCGACACGATAGGTCCAAGACAGGAGTACAGTAGAACTTATAATTACTTGAAAATTGATAATGGATAATGGATAATGGATAATTAAAAGTACTCCTGTGCTCCTGTCTTGGACCACTCCAAATCAAAAAGTACTCCTGTCCTCCTGTCTTGGACCACTTTGCAGCCCCCTCCCCTTTGGGGAGGGTTGGGGTGGGGCTGCCACTGTCTTGGACTCACCTCGCACCCCCCGCCCCTTTGGGGAGGGTTGGGGTGGGGCTGCTCCTGTCTTGGACTCACCTCGCAGCCCCCTCCCCTTTGGGGAGGGTTGGGGTGGGGCTGCCACCCCCACGTCCCGCAGGGACGTTGACCCTCCGTAACCGGGTACGCCGCAGGCGTGCCCGGACAGAACCACCAATAAATAATTGGCGTCCGCCGGGACGCCGACCAACAACGACCATGAGCACCACCAAACTCCTTTACCACATAGTGTTTGCCACCTGGCACAGACGCCAGACCATTACAGCGAACCACGAGCGCGCTCTCTATGCCTTCATCAACAACTTCTCACAGAAACGCGGCGTCAAGTGCGTACGCATCGGTGGCATGCCCGACCACGTCCACGTGCTGCGCCACATACCGGCTACCATGACCGTCGCCGAATATGTCAAGGTCTTGAAATCAGAATCAAGCAAGTTCCTTACCCTCCACGACGATTTCCCCTACTGGGAAAAATGGGCCGAAGGGTATTTCGCAACCACAGTGTCGCCGGCCGATGCCGAGGCTGTACGACAATATATAATGAATCAGAAGCCACACCACACGACCAAACCCTTTGCCGACGAATACCGCGAGTTCCTCATCGCCGCCGGCCTCCAAAACGAAATGAAAATCCTCGGCGACACCTGATAGCAACGTTTGGTCGGCGTACCTATCGGCACGCCCGGTGGACGGGGGTCTCCCCAACCGGGCACGTCTCGCTCCGCTCGACGTACCCGGTTACACGGTGGTCAACGTCCTGACGGACGTCCAACCCAAATGTACTCCAGTCCCCCTGTCTTGGACCACTCTGCCGACCCCCGCCCCTTTGGGGAGGGTTGGGGTGGGGCCTCTACTGATTTTTGCGGTATTTTTTGAGTATTCGGTTTTTTATAGCTAATTTTGCAGTCGCGGACACGCGTCCGCACCAAAAAACACATACCCCCCACACCCACAACAGTATATGGAATACTCGTTTCTCCAGCTGCTTGGCCTGTTAGGCGCCGTCGGACTGTTCCTCTACGGCATGAAGGTCATGAGCGAGGGCCTGCAGAAGACCGCAGGCGACCGTCTGCGTAACATCCTGTCGGCCATGACCCGCAACCGATTCACGGGCTGCGCCACCGGTTTCCTCATCACCGCCCTCATCCAGAGCTCGTCGGCCAGTATCGTCCTGGTAGTCAGCTTCGTAAACGCCGGCCTGATGACCCTCGCCCAGTCGATGTCGGTCATCTTCGGTGCCAACCTCGGTACGACATTCACCGCCTGGATTATCTCGCTGTTAGGCTTCAAGGTCGACATATCGGCCTTCGCCATACCCCTGATGGCCGTCGCCGTGCCCCTGCTGTTCGCCAAGAGCGGCAAGAAGAAGAGCATCGGCGAGTTCATCATCGGTTTCGCCCTGCTGTTCCTCGGCCTGAGCATGATCTCTGAGTACGTGCCCGACCTGCAGAAAAACCCCGAGATGTTCGAGTTCCTCACCCGCTACGCCTCGCTGGGCTTCTGGAGCGTGCTCATCTTCTGGTTCGTGGGCCTCGTGGTCACCATGATCATCCAGAGCTCGGCCGCCACCTTCGCCATCTGCCTTGTCATGTTCGCCAAGGGATGGATCAACTTCGACCTGGCCTGCGCCATCGTCCTCGGCTCGGCCATCGGTACGACCATCACGCCCCTGCTGGCATCGCTGAGCGGTAACGTCGCCGCCAAGCGCACCGCCATGGGCCACCTGCTGTTCAACGTCCTCGGCGCTATATGGTGCCTGGCACTGTTCTACCCCTTCATGTCGCTCATCACCAAAATGTGCATGGCCTTCAGCCTCGGCGCCCCCAACCAACTGTACAACTACGTCACCGAGCTCCAGACCACACAACCCGACGTGTACAACCACCTGTTCGACACCAACCTGCCCACCGACCACCCCGCATCGGCCGCCCAGGCCAAGGTGTTCGCCATGCAGGCCTCGGCATCCATCTGCCTGTCCATCTTCTACACCACCTACAAGTTCATCAACCTGTCGGTAATGATCTGGTTCACAAACCTATACGTCAAGATTGTCGAGTGGATTGTGCCCGCCCGCAAGAAGACCGACGACGACTTCGGCCTCAAGTTCATCTCCGGCGGTCTGCTGTCGTCGTCCGAACTCAACATCACCCAGGCCGAGAAGGAGATAGCCGTCTACGCCGAACGCATCGGCCGCATGATCCACATGGCCCAGGAACTCGTCCACACCAAGGAACACACCGAGGAGTTCAACAAGCTGCTGAGCCGCATCGAGAAGTACGAGGACATCTCCGACCGTATGGAACTCGAGATCGCCCAGTTCCTCAACCACGTTGCCGAAGGCCGCCTGTCCAACGAAGGCAAGATCAAGATAGCCGGCATGCTCAGCATCATCGGCGAGATAGAGTCCATCGCCGACTGCTGCTACGGTGTGGGCAAGATCATGCTCCGCAAGGCCGAAAACCATGCCGAGTTCAACGAGGAGATATACGAGAACATCGACACCCTCTACCGCTACCTCAACGAGGCCATGACCCTCATGGTCGACCAACTCAAGGACATCGAGAACGTCGACAACTCGTCGCTCACCGCCTCATATAATAAGGAGCGCGAAATCAACAACATGCGCAACCTGCTGCGCCGCGCCAACGTCGACAACATCAACGAGCACCGCTACGACTACCAGTCGGGCATCTACTACATGGACCTCGTCAGCGACCTCGAACGCACCGGCGACTACATCATCAACGTCATCGACACCCTCAAAGAGCAATTCCGCCGCCGCAAAACCGCGTAAACGGCCCCACCCCAATATAGCGTCGCTACCTGTCGCGACCGACACAATAGGTCGACACGTTAAGTCCAAGACAGGAGAACAGTAGAACTTATAAATAATTGAAAATGGAAAATTTATAATTGAAAATTGATAATTAAAGTCCTCCTGTCTTGGACCACTCCAAATCAAAAAGTACTCCTGTGCTCCTGTCTTCGACCACGCCAAATCAAAAAGTACTCCTGTCATCCTGTCTTCGACCACTCTGCCAACCCCCTCCCTTTTGGGGAGGGTTGGGGAGGGGCATCTCCTGTCTTCGACCACTCTGCCAACCCCCTCCCCTTTGGGGAGGGTTGGGGAGGGGCCGCCCCCCTGTCTTCGACCACGCCTACAGCCGCTTACGTCCGGAGGACGTAGACCCTCAGTAACCGGGTACGCCGCAGGCGTGCCCGGACACGACCCCCAATAAATAACCGGCGTCCGCCAGGACGCCGACCGAACTCACCCTCCCGATTAACCCATCGAGTCGGCATAGCGGGTCACCCCTGAGGTCGGCGTACCTATCGGCACACCCGGTGGACGGGGGTCTCCCCATCCGGGCACGTCTCGCTCCGCTCGACGTACCCGGTTACACGGTGGTCAACGTCCTAACGGACGTCCATCTCCCTCACACTTTTCGCACGTTGCCACCCCGACGTCCCGCAGGGACGTAGACCCTCAGTAACCGGGTACGCCGCAGGCGTGCCCGGACACGACCCCC
>CAZNGJ010000038.1:0-5849 GCA_964572615.1 uncultured Bacteroides sp. | reverse complement strand
GACGCCGACCGAACTCACCCTCCCGATTAACCCATCGAGTCGGCATAGCGGGTCAACCCTGAGGTCGGCGTACCTATCGGCACGCCCGGTGGACGGGGGGGATTCTCTTTCCGGGCACGTCTCGCGCTGCTCGACGTACCCGGTTACGCGGTGGTCAACGTCCTGACGGACGTCCAATTCTCAATTCTCAACTCTCTATTTTCAATTCTCAATTTTCAATTAATTAAAGTACTCCTGTGCTCCTGTCTTGGACTCACCTCGCAGCTCCCTCCCCTTTGGGGAGGGTTGGGGAGGGGCATCTCCTGTCTTGGATTAATTACGAATATTAAATAATGTTAAAATTGACAGCAGGATAGTGCGTATTGGCGAAAAATTCTTAACTTTGGGGCGTTTAATGCGCCTAAATCCCGATTCACGGCCCTTGCGGTCGTGACTTGTCGCGTTTCAGCTACCGTGGAAATCAGCGCTAACACCATGACAGACACTCGGTTAGCCACTAATCGCGGTACCCTTAAAATCTGAAAACTACTAACAATTTTTTCTAATTATTCACTAATCAACTCACCAATTACATGAACTTTTCTTTACGCAATCTCGCCCTCGCTGCCGTAGTATCGGTAGCAGGCAGTGTAGTTGCTCAAGATGCCGTAGTTCCTACCGTGACCAAAAAATGGTCGTACGAGGCACTCACCAGCCCCGGCAAGAACGATTCTCGTTTCGGTACCGGTGTTAACGGCAAGATCTACTACAACGACAAGGCAAACGGTAAGGTAGTGGTTATCGACGAAACCGGTACTCAGTCAACTTATGCTGAAGTAGCCGGCGTTGGTACCGGCATCTCGTCGGACGACGCAGGTAACCTTATTGTTAACCTCGGTTTCCCCAACGCCTCGTCGGGCGCAAACTTCACTATCATCACAACCGAAGGCGAGCAGAAGCCTTTCACACTGGCTTACCCTGACGACCTGTCCGCCACTCGTCTTGACCAGCTCGGCACAACCATCGGCGACGTTATGTCGGAAGATGGTGCTTTCCTTTATGTTGGTGGCAACACTGTAAACAAGGTTGTTCTTGCCCAGTTTAAGAACGGCGAACAGATCACCGACGAACTCGGTTACTATTCGAGCGAAGACATCGCTGCCCCCGTTATCAACACTTCGGCTGTTGTACAACCCATCTACACCTTCCAGGAAACCCTCGACATGGGTGACGACGCTATCAACGCATTCGCTATCCGTAACCGTTCGTCCAAGAATGTTTACATTTACAATGGCGACGGCGAACTCGCACCCCTCCCCGCTCCTGCAAATGCAAACACCCAGGAAGGTTTTGAGGTGTTCATCCTCGGTGACGTCCTCTATCAGGTTCTGCCTATCAAGGGCAAATCGGGTGTCAACTACTCGAACGAATTCGTAATCGCTGACGAAGAAGGCAACGTTATCTTCACCGAAGAACTCGGTGGCGAAGACGGTAGCCAGAACTTCGCTTCGTTTGCTGCTCACAAAGTAAGCGACGAAAAGGTTGAACTCTACTTCTACTCGTCGACCGGCAAGGGTATCACCTGCGCTATGTACGACATCGAAATCCCCGGTGAACCCGAACCTCAGGTTGAACTGCCCCTCCAGATGTACGTGCGTGGCTCGATGCTCGACTGGGCTGCTGAAGCCGGTTGGAGCCTCGCTCCCACCTTCGACGTTGAAGCTCCCGTAGCTAACGAAAACGGCGAATACGAGTACAAAGCTTCGTTCGACGTACTGCAGGGCGAATTCAAGCTCGACGGCAGCGGCGACTGGAGCAAGTACAACTATGGTGCAGCAGAAGGCGCTAACACCGTTGCTCCCGGTGCAACCCTCGAAGCTTGGTCGGGCTCGAATGTCAACTTCAGCCTCGGAGGCAAGACCTACACCGATGTTACCATGACCTTCTACTACAACCCCGATGCCGAAAAGGCTTCGCGTCTCGTATTCGAAGGCACTGAATTTGTTGAGCCCGCTCCCGAACTTCCCCTCGTGATGTTCGTTCGCGGCGAAATGCTCGACTGGGCTGCTGACTATGGCTACAGCCTCGCTCCCAAGTACGACGTTGAAAACCCCGAACCCAACGAAAACGGTGAATACGTTTACGAAGCCGGCTTCGACTACCTGTACGGCGACTTCAAGCTCGACGGCAGCGGCGACTGGAGCAAGTACAACTACGGCGCACAGGGCGAAGATCCCATCGTGCTCCCCGGCAAGACCAACCAGGCATGGTCGGGCTCGAGCGTGAACTTCAGCCTCAACGGCAAGCAGTACACCGACGTTACCATGACCTTCTACTACAACCCCGACGCAAGCAAGGCTTCGTGGTTGAAGTTCGAAGGCACCGAATATGTTGAACCCACTCCCACCACCGACAAGAGCCAGTTCGCTTACGGTCTCGAACTCGTTAAGGGCGAAAACAACGCTTACACCGTTACCTTCAAGAGCACCGGCGACGCTGCCAAGGCTGTCCTCGTTGCTACCGCCAAGGACAACGCTGACCTCGTTTACGAACAGGAACTCGGCGCTGTTGTTAAGGGCGAAAACACCTTCTCGTTCGACGCTAACGAGCTCCCCGTTGACGGCGCTTACAACTGGGCTATCAGCATCCACAACTACACCATCGAAGAAGATGTTATCACTACTCCTGTTGTGCTTGGCCGCGTAGCCGTTACTTGCATGACAGACCCCGAATTCCCCGAAGTTTACGGTTATACTGTAATCGGTCTCAACAAGAACTCCGGTATCAACGTTTATAACCCCGCCGGCGAACTCGTTCAGGATGCAGTTCACCAAAAGTGCGAAGCTATGGGTGGCACGGGTGCCAACGGTTCCTGCCCCATGGACGGTACCCAGCGTGGTAACGAAGTTTACTTCGCTTCTTGGGGTGATAAGGCTTGCGGTGTCGTTGCATACGACCTCACTACTCCCGACGTTGCTCCCTACAACGTATTCGAAGGCACCAACAACGGCATAGGCATTATGACCACTGCCGACGGCGTACAGACCGGTTCGGGTACTCCCACTGTAGGTATCTGGGGTGAAGGTGAAAATACCACCATCATCACTTACGACGAAGATATCTTCAAAAACAAGCTTGCCAAGAACGTTATCGGCAACGGCAAGACCACCGGTAACCCCCTCGAACTCGTTGGCGAAGGCTTCGGAGGTAACTTAGTGAACACTAATACCGCTCTTAAGACTGTCAAGAACGGTGTGTTCGTAACACAGCGTCGTGCTAACGGTATGGAAACCGCTATCTTCGGTCTCGGTTACATCACACTGCCCGAAGCCGAGCTCATTTGGACTGCCGGCGATATGGTTGATGTTGATCCCGAATTCCTTCCCTCTGCTAACAATGGCGTAGACGTTAACCAAGCAGGTGACCTCCTCGCTATCTCGACCTACACCGGCGTTAATGTTTACCTCCTGAGCTGGGAAGACAACAAGCCCGTTCTCGAGCCCTACAAGAGCATCACTTCGCCCATGCAGGGTGGTAAGAACACTCTCGTTAAGTTCGACGCAGGTAACAACATCCACGTTTCGAGCGAAACTATGGGTTACTACACCATCGCTATGGCCGACGAAGAGCCCATCTCGACCACTCCCGCTCCCTCGACAAGCGCTATCGAGAAGACCAGCGACGTTAAGAGCATCAGCGTAGAAGCTGCCAACGACGGCGAAGCTGTTTACTACAACGTAAACGGTGTCAAGGTTAACGGCAACAACCTCCCCGCAGGTGTTTACGTTAAGGTTGTAGGTAAAACTGCCACCAAAGTTGTCGTTAAGTAATTAACGCCATCCCATAACCCCTAAGCTCCCCCCGGGGAGCCATCCCCGAGCGGGGCGCCATCCGGCGCCCCGCTCTCCGTTTTGTGGCCCCTCCAAACCTCCCGGCCCCACCAAACCGCCCCAAAGGGGAGGCGTGCACGTAAAACAAGAGACATTGAACTATAAGGGCGTTTACAATGTATTCTTTAATACATTTAAGTTTATAAATAATTTGCAGAAACTTTGTGACTAATAAAAAATAGTTGTATATTTGCAAAAAGAAAACAAGTAAGCTATGATACGTTCAATACCTAATCCTCCGATGGATCGAGATGATGTCGCTCGATTCCGTTGCAATTTGGAGAAACACCTCCGGGAGGATTTTAATGCCGATGAGCGACATCGCAACGAGGAGCGCAAAGCCCGTACTGAAGCAAATGCTAACCGAATAATTGCAAATTGTGGAGGCAAAAACCCGCTTCTCGGATATTGATTCCAAAATACAAATAAGGCTTATGACCGACGCAGACTATGAAAACATGTCTGCGTTTTCGTGTGGCGTTAAAGAACTCGACGACTTCTTTCATAACGAAGTTAAGGAGTGTGTCCTACGTCGCTACCTGGCGGCATACTGTGTCTTTGTTGAATCCGGCGAAATTGTCGCAGCATTTACACTTATGAATGACGCTCTGATGATAGGAAGTGCAAGTGAAAAAGAGGACTTTATGGATGATTTGAAATTAGAAACCGACGAAGACGTTGCAAGTTTTCTGAATCGCCAGTCCTCTTATCCCGCTATTAATATCGGACATCTTGGGGTTGTAAAAGAATACCAGAGGCTCGGAATTGGAACAATTATAATTGATTTGGTTGCTGATACCTACACGAAACATCGCCAGTCGGGTTGTCAGTTTATTACAGTTGACGCTATAAACAACGAACGGACCACGAGATTTTACTGTACGAATTACTTCGCTTTTCAAACCAATAGCGACATGACCTCCGCCACTCGGCGTATGTACCGGATTCTGTAATCAATTGCGGCGGACGCGAAAAATTCGCGTCCCTACCATCAACGGGTGCACCGGTGGAGCACCGTTTTGGTATGTCGGGGATTTTTTGTAATTTTGGGGTCTGAATCATATTATTTAATATCTGAACCATATTAATTAATAACCGTAACACCATATTAATTATATAACCGTAACGTATGGCTGTACTTGCTGACAAAATAACGCTGGCGACGGCTCATGCCGTCAAAGCGCTTTACGACATCGATGTCGACCCCGCGAGCATTGTGCCTCAGGACACTAACCGCAACTTCGAGGGCGACATCACGATCGTGACTTTTCCGTGGGTGAAGGCCGCCCGCAAGGCTCCCGAGGCTGTGGCCACCGAGATCGGCCAATGGCTGGTAGACAACGAGCCGGCGGTGGACCGCTTCAACGTGGTCAAGGGCTTTCTGAACATCGTTGTCAAGCCTGAGTTCTGGAACAACGTGTTGGCCGACATAGCCGCCGACCCCGAGCCGGGCATACGTCGCGCCGACGACGATGCGCCGCTGTACATGGTGGAATACTCGTCGCCTAACACCAACAAGCCGCTCCACTTAGGCCATGTGCGCAACAACCTGCTGGGTTACAGCGTGGCCGAGATACTCAAGGCGTGCGGCATGCGCGTGGTCAAGACCAACATCGTGAACGACCGTGGCATCCACATCTGCAAGTCGATGTTGGCATGGCAGAAGTGGGGCAACGGCGCCACTCCCGAGTCGACGGGCAAGAAGGGCGACCACCTTATCGGCGACTTCTATGTGCTGTTCGACCGCCACTACAAGGACGAACTGGCCGAACTGATGGCCGGCGGCATGACCGAGGACGAGGCCAAGGAGGCATCGCCCCTGATGGCCGAGGCGCGCGAAATGCTGCGCCGTTGGGAGGCCAAGGACCCCGAGGTGCGCGCACTGTGGCAGCAGATGAACGAGTGGGTATATGCCGGTTTCGACGAGACATACAAGCGTATGGGCGTCGACTTCGACAAGATATACTACGAGTCGGACAC